>JAUWZR010000108.1 GCA_030615235.1 Promethearchaeota archaeon | reverse complement strand
TATTAGGAGTAGAGATTAAATGATATCGTTTGAAGCAGAGAGAAATCCACCGTGGTTTTTTCATTATATTGAGAATTATTCGCATATATTGTTGGATTTGAGATTTAAGACCGACAATTTATCTCAAGATATGTTAAACTTCTCGATCGATTTAGAAATCCAAGGATTTGAGGGTTTAGTTTTTTATATTTACAAACCATCGTTAAATAAAATTGAATTTGACATCCTTGACCATAGAGTCGAAATGATTCACACTATAAAAGATTTATATCTTGACGTAAAGGATTATTTATCTGCAGATTCGGTAGATTTTATAATCATCCCATTTGGGCATTTTAAAGAAGACCATAAGTTTATTCCGGTGGTCCATAGTGGAAATGTCGTTTCAAACTATCAGACATTTACATGGTCACCTTCTCTACTTTTTAAAAACATAAAGTCTGTAATTAAAATAGCTAATAAATATAATGAGATTACTCCGTTGGAGTATTTTGATAGGTTTTATTACCAATTCGATAGTTCTTTTAAAGGAAATAAAACGGAATTTTTATTCAGCCTTATTAATCTCCTTGTTCAACTTGAGGAAATCCCTGATGTAGAACCCTTGGTTACAAAAATTAAAACGGTAATATCAAAAACAAACGAGCTTTTGTTTGAATTAATCGATAGATCGATTCCATTGGAAATGATAAATATGCTCAAGGAAATTGAAAGATTGAAATTTAACCTCGATAACTTATCAAAAGAAGAAATTTATAATTGGCTGGATGATTTATTAGCCTCGTACAGTGAAAAGATCTAGCTGGTTCTTAATCTAGAGGGCAAATTTTATTAAATAGTTCAAAAGAAAAAAAGAGAATTTATTGCATTTATTTTTTAAATCGTTTTATTATGGTCAGGACTAGAACAACTAAGAAGAAGATTGCCCCCACCAATAGAAAACTAAATTTAATAAATGCTGTTATCGAAGCGACCAATGGCACGAAAGATGCGAAGTTAGAAGTATCGTTAAGCATGATAAGGAGGTTTATATTTTCAACCAAATCGAGAATTCCTGCAACGAAAGGCGTAAGACTCATGTAGAGGCCAATGTCTAGTATTTTACCGCTTAATTTTCGAGTGAACAGTAAAATTAATGCAAACATAGGCACAGAGTATCCTATGATATAGAGAAAGTCCCAGTACACTCCTATAGCTTGTAAAGCAATTCCCTCGCTCCCCCACGCCAGAAAAATAATTAAAATTTGGTCCTTAGTCCAAGCAAATTCAAAATCAAGTATCGTATAGAAGAAAACTGATATTGCTAACGGTCCAAAAACGAGTAAATTTATAACTAGAAGGATAATAATACCTATTGCAGCTATTATTAATAAAATTAAATCGTTTGGGGTTTTTTTTAATTTTTCTAAAATCATTCTATTTTCTCCCATTGATGTGATATTAAATTTAATTATTACAGTAAGCAATATAAAGAATTCGTGAAAGATTTAAAAAGGAGTATTACAAACGATTCGCACACCAATATCAAATCACTTTATCCCAAATAAATGACTTTTTCGTCGATAAATTACAGGTAAAAAATGCGTTGGACCCCTTACTTTAAATAGAACCCCATATTATAATTTCTAGCAATAGAATTTAAATTAAAATTGGATAAGAAAAATATCTGAAAAATATATTGAAAGCGAAGAATTTAAAAAAGATTTTAAGACTTTAGTAAAAGCTATACAACAACTAACAACCGAATTCAGTAATTTGAATCGTAGAAATACATTTCAAGATTTAAAGTAGATAATTCTTTCCAGGATCCACCATAAATTTTAATCCCGAAATTAATATTTCAAAATCGTAACCTAATTTTGTCCTGATAAATTCGATTACTTCAGGTAAAATAGATTTTTATCGTATTGAAATCAAAAATTCTAATGTAATCATTAATTTTTTTTAGACTCTAATATTACATAATTTAAATAAAATCGTTCCGCTAATTTACTCATGTGTCTCGCAATTCCAGGGAAAATCGTAAGTATTGATGGGAATACCGCAATAGTCGATTTTGATGGAATACAACAAAAAATCATCATAGCGTTAATATTAAACCCCGAAGTAGGTAAATATGTCATTATACACGCTGGTTACGCAATTGAACAAATGGAAGAGAAAGATGCTTTGGAAGCAATAGAACAATGGAAAGAAATCGCTGACGACCAGAGCCTTGATTTAGCCGATATGTTATGATAACGGAAACAAGACAAAAAAACTACTTCCTCTTCTTATCGAATGTTGACAGAACTAAATATTTTGCGTTTGAAAATATAGCGATACCAATAAAAAGTAAGATTATCGCATCAAGAATTATATTTGCATTACCAAACATATCAAATATAAACGCAATTATCAAACAAAACATCCCTAAGACTAGTAAGTTCTCTTTTTTCTTAACCATCTTGATCTCATCCCTCCTTTTATTAATTTTAATAATTTTTGGATTGCTCCAATCGAGAAGATCAAATTTCTTTATTTATTGGTTCCATATATAGACTATATATGTTGAAAAATTGGTAGAAACAAGGAATACAGTGAACCTTTTCTTCGGTTATAAATCAAATAGTTCTATCTTTAGTTTCTTTAATTTATCATAAAGCCTTCTAATTGATTGAATCGCTTCTGATTTATTATTATAATCTAAAGGTGAGATACCTTTTAAATCGGCTTTTCCAATTTCAAGATCAAAAGGGATAGAATGATATAGCGGGATTTCCCAGTTTTTAATTCTGTCGTTAATTGTAGATAATTGAGAATCGTCAAATAATTTATTGGCGATAAGAAATATGTTAACTACTCCTAACTTTTTCGATAGATCGATTATTTTAGAACATAAATCCAATGATTTTTGAGAAGGTTCGGTAACTACCAGCATAACATCAATACCTTTAGCCGTTCCACGGCCTAAATGCTCCAGTCCTGCTTCAAAATCCACAACTATTACTTCATTTCTTTTTACAAACAAATTGAATAGCAGAGTTCTGATAAGCGCATTTTCAGGGCATAAACAGCCCGATGCTGGTTCTTCGATGCCACCTAAAACTAGAAGCTGTAAGTTGTCTGGACCTGTAACCTTAAACCTGTCTGGAATGTCCGATACTTCAGGATTAATGTTATAAACGCCAGTACCAGCTCCCTTAACAGATGTTCGTTCTTCAATCATAGTCTTCATCTCTGAAATCGGGACAATCTTCGATTTTACTTCATCTTCAATCCCCAGAGTGTAGCTTAGATTCATTGCCGAATCGTTATCTATCGCCAAAACATCAAATCCCTCTTTAGCAAAAAGTCGAGCAATAATTCCAGCGACTAATGTTTTACCAACACCTCCTTTCCCGGAAATAGCGATTTTCATAAGAGATACTAATTAAAAATTAATTTAAACTATAGTTATTATATGAAATAAGCTATAAAACCTTGAGATTTATTTTTGTAAATATGTACAAAAAATTATTTATCATTGATATGAAATTTAACTAACAATTAATATATTATTCGCATGGAAGGTTGAAGATGTTATCAAGGTTAAGAGCTTTTACTCATAAATTGCATTCTTTTTGAGATTTTCATCATCTCATCAAAGATTTTGGAGTTCTCTTTTGGATCTTTACACGCAATTAATTTATCATTAAGAGCTTTAATTTTCAGGGTAAATTCTGTGAATTCTTTAGGAGGTTTTACTTGATAATGGTAAATTATCTCTCCTGTATCACCGCACTCAATAAATACCCACATTTGATCCTTCTGAGACCAGTTCCACCTATTTTGAGTTAATTCTCTTACCATCTCTAAAAAAACTTTCGTGAATTAATTATTCAGAAAAATGAATATTCAAAAGCTTAAACCTGTTTATTATATAATGTTTTATTTAGAAAGATATATATTTTTTTTAGAAAAAATATGTTAACGAGATAATACCTCTTTTGATAATCTTTCTAATTCTGAAAGCGCGTTTATTGCAGCTTCACGAACATCAATATCTTTATCCTCTAGCAGGTTTTTTAATAATGGAATTGTATCAGCTTTATCAAAATTCAGAAATGCTTTAATAAGATAAAGTTTTACGATCCAATCATCATCATTAACTAAATCTTTTAAAACTTCAAAAACGCGATTCCCTCTAATAACACTTAATATTTTTATTGCATATGTTCTAACATCCCTGGACTCACTACTTAGATCGTCTATCAATTGATTAGTGATTGTAGTTTTATCGTCTTCTCTTAAAAATCTATACATTTTGAAGAAAAGATTGGGAGGTAAGTCTTCATAAACAATTCTTTTAGAAGAGCTTTCGAATTCTATGCTTTTACCCTTTTGATCTTCTTGCACTTTTAGATCGACGATTAAATCACTTAGTTGTTTGTTAGCATTCTCAATCTTCTGTAATGTAAGAGTTATTTTGTTAAATTCTTCGTCTTTTTCTAAAACTTTTTCCCGCAAATCACTGATTTTTTGATTTCCAAAATTCATTTCTTCTTCAAATTTTTTATCCATATCGGTAATTCTTTGTTGTAAATTTTCTATAATGGAAATATTAGTGTTCACAAGGTTTTTCAAATCATTATTCTCAATCTCTAATTCAAATAAAATCTTATTTAAATCTTCTATCTCATTGTTATCTCCATCATCTTTAGGTAGTCCTTCTTGAAGTTTTACTGTTCCTTCTAATTTTTCTTGTAGGTAATTTACCTTTTCATGATATTGATCGTTATCGTAAGTTAATTGGTCTATAATTTTATTTGCTTCATTCAATTCGTGTAAGAATTGATTTTCTTCGCCTGAAGCTTCTTTATAATTATCTAATTCTTTCTGGAGATTTGTTAAGGTCTTATTTAGTTCTTCACCTTTTAATCGAAAATTTTCGTTTTCCTCTGTTAATTGGACTATTTCTTTATTAGCGTAGATCAGTTCTTCGCTTTCTCCTTCAAATTTTTGAACCTTTTCTAATTCCACAGTAATTTCTGCAATCGTTTGTTGAAGAATTTCAACATCTTTATCTTTTTTTATTATATCTTGCCTTTGTTGCGTAACCAAATCTTTTAGCATAGAAACATCTTCAGGCACATTTTCGTTTTGAATACTAGAAAGCTTTGATGTTTGGTTTTGAATTATTGTTCTCTGTTCATCGATAGTAAAGGTTAAACGTTGGACTTCTTCTTTTAGATGTCTAATCATTGTTTCTAAGTCAGAATGAGCTTGATTAGCCGAATCAACCGAATCTATCAAGTCTTTTAGTTCTTTACTCATTTTTAACGCTATTTATTGTTCTAATTTTAATAATTAATAAAGGTATTAGCTAATAAATCTTTCTGATCGTAAATTTTAAAAAATATTCAAGATTTGTATTTTAAATAATACTATATCTATTTAACAACGATAATTAAAAATTACATTAACATTCAATAAGGAGGTTTGTTGTATGGGAGATGAAAATTTATGTAATGAGAATAAAGATAAAAAAGAATACAACGAGAAATCTAATTACAAAGATGACGACGATGATGTTTACGATGATGATGATGACAATAACGGAGATTGGGATGAAGAAGATTACTAAAATGAATACATCATTATGTTAGTGAAAAAATCAAAAATTAAAAAATAAAAAAGTTTGTTAGTTGAATTTTATTTCTTAAAATTATATAATCTCAATTGTCTTTATTTTATCTCCTTGTGTAATCTCGTTAACTACATTTTGATCTGTAGAACTTACTACTTCTCCAAAAATCGTGTGCTTATTATTTAAGTGAGGAGTAGGGACATGAGTTATGAAAAATTGCGAACCATTCGTACCAGGTCCAGCATTTGCCATAGCTAATATACCTGATTTATTGAAACCTTTTCCTGATTGAAATTCGTCTGCGAAAGGATACGATACATCTCTTCCCTGAAAGGGAAAAAATTTTATACCTACTGCGCTTGGACCACCTGTGCCGTTGCCAAGTGGATCGCCCCCTTGGATCATAAAGTCATTGATTACTCGATGAAAGCTTATTCCGTTGTATAAGCCTTGTTTGGCTAAAAACAAGAAACTTGAAACTGTCAGTGGAGCATCCTCGTCGAATAAGGTAAGATTAATATCTCCTTTAGTTGTTATTATTTTTACCTTTGTCATAAACTTGTCTAATGCGCTATTATAAAAAAGTATTTTTAAAAAATTTCAATTGATATATTTCATACATTTACTCTACTATTCAATTTCAAATCATCGCTACAAATAAAAAAGCTTTTAACTTACTAGAGATAAATCAGTTTTATATACATTAAAAGTTCAGAAACTCACCAATTAATATGATAAAAAATAACGATATTTCTTATTTCTTTGATCCTAAAAGCATTGCAATTATCGGTGCGAGTTCAAAACCAGGAAAAGTAGGATATAATGTATTGAGAAATATCGTTGAATCAAAGTATAAGGGTAAACTATTTCCTATCAACCCTAAAGCAGAAGAGATCCTTGGATACAAATCGTACAAGAGCGTCCTAGATGTTCCAGAAGAAATCGATATAGCCATAATTGTAATTCCCAGTAAGTTTGTTAACCCTATAGCAGAAGAGTGCGGAAAGAAAAATATAAAGGGGTTGGTTATTATTACTGCAGGCTTCAAAGAAATCGGAGGAGCTGGAATTACTCGAGAACAAGAATTAGTAAAAATTGCTAAGAAATATGATATGAGAGTTATTGGGCCCAACTGTCTAGGTTTTATTGGCGTAAGCTATAATGGTTCCTTTGCTGCCAATACTCCTAAAAAGGGGGAAATAGCCATGATTTCTCAGTCAGGAGCCATGTTGACGGGAATGATGGATTATTCTATGGACCAAGCATTCGGATTCTCTTGTAATATAAGCTTGGGAAATAAAGCCGACATGGACGAGGTTGATTTTATTGAATACCTTGCTAACGATCCAAATACAAAAGTAATTCTGTGCTATTTAGAAAGCATTGAAGATGGAAAAAAATTCCTTCGAGTTGTTTCTAAAGTTGCACGCAAAAAACCGATTATTATTTTAAAATCAGGAGTTAGTGCTGCAGGTGCTCGAGCTGCTTCAAGCCATACTGGAGCTTTGGCAGGATCAGATATCGCTTACGATTTAGCTTTCGAAAAATGTGGAGTTTTAAGAGCAAATTCAATTGCTGAACTTTTTGATTACGGAGAAATCTTTCTATATCAACCTATACCAAAAAAGAACTCTTTTGCTATTGTCACTAATGCAGGTGGACCCGGAATTGTAGCAACAGACGCATTTGAACGCGAAGGTTTAAAATTCGCCCAGTTCTCTGAACCAGTTCTACATTTGTTAAGAGAAAATTTACCTGCTGAGGCGGCAATATTTAATCCTATAGATATAATAGGGGATGCAATGCCTAAACGTTATGAATTTACTATTAAAACGATTTTTGGATTAAATCACGGAACAGCCCAAGGCTCTTTCGAAGAAGAAGATATTACAACCCATGGTGCTCTAATTATTATGAGCCCCCAAGCTCAAACTAAACCAGCTGAAGTTGCAAAGCTAATTTATGATATAACCTTAAAATCTTTATCTGATAAACCGATTGCATGCGCGCTCATAGGTGGAGTCTCTATGGTAGAAGCTACCAAATATTTAAAACAGCACCACATACCCTGTTATCGATTTCCCGGAAGAGCTGCCCAATCTCTTAAAGCTATGGTAAGATTTAAAAGCTTTCTAAATCGAAAAAGTATAGAAGCTTTAGAAGTAACAAAATTTAAAGTAGAACAGGAGAAAGTAGCAGAAATATTTAAAAATGTCAGAGCTGATGGGAGAAGGGTTCTATTAAGCCATGAAACAAGCGAAATTTTTGATATTTACGGAATTATTTCACCGAAATCACGATTAGCAAAAACACCAGCACAAGCGAGAAAATTAATCCGTGAAATCGGAAAATCTGTTTTAAAAATAGTTAGCCCCAATATTATACATAAAACTGATGTAGGGGGAATATTCTTAAATATTGAAACCGAACAAGATGCTTTCGAAGCGTATGTACAAATTGTTGAAAATGCTAAGAAATTTGGACCCCAAAACGTCCGAATTTATGGAGTCGAGGTCCAAGAAATGATAGACTTTAAAAAAGAACCAAAAGTGAATGAAATTATTATCGGTATGTCTAAAGATCCACAATTTGGACCTCTATTGATGTTTGGAACAGGAGGAATCTATACTGATTTTTTCGCCGACGTGAATTTTTCGCTGTCGTATAAGTTTACTAGGGAAAGCGCTAAGGAGTTAATTGGAAATACTAAAATCTATAATTTACTGCAAGGAGTTAGAGGAGAATCCTCTTCTGATATTGATGCGATAATAGAAGTATTGTTAAGACTATCCCAACTTGTAAACGATTTTCCGGAGATTGTGGAACTCGATATCAACCCCTTGCTTTCATTCGTTAAAGGGTATTCTGCAGTGGATCTTAAAATTACGATTTCGCGTTAATATAATTAAATTAAAAATAATAAAAATAAAAAGTTAAAAAGAAGTGA
>JAUWZR010000257.1 GCA_030615235.1 Promethearchaeota archaeon | reverse complement strand
TCGACTCTTCAATTGCCTTGCGAACTTTCTCCACATCCATTTTTTCTTTTGGAGGTGGGGCACAGCAGAGAAGAACAAAACAAAAGAGAAATACAAAGATGTAAGTGTAATTTTTAAATCTCATAACATCCCTCCTTTTTTAAGTTTATAGATATGATGATAGAAGTTTGCTCTTTTGATATAAGCAAAAATCCTTCCCTCTTTATTGGATTAATCTTGTCCCAAGCTTTGATTCTTTGACTTATAGCACTGAAATAGTTTGGATGTCAAATGGGAAGATAGCTGACACGCCCGGAGGGATTTGAACCCCCGACCTTCGGATTCGAAGTCTAACTCTTGATTTACTACAATAAATATCTAGCTTATTAAAACATGAAAATTGTTTTTTTCTAAATTCAATCGCTTTTTGTAAAAAGTCGAAATTTTAATGAGAAAAGATAAAAAATTGGTTCGTCATAATGGATACCCTGCATTATAAGAATTATAGATTTTGAGCGTACAATGCTCAAAAATGAAATCGATTATTTTCGCTTGACATTTTATTATCGTTCTATATATAATACGATGGTACTATACAAAGAACGATAGTGCTTTCTATAGAACGATAAAATGCTTGAATTATATCAAGAAACAGTATTGTGGAAAGTCTTAACATATTTTTTGTCTCACCCGAGTACCTCTATTTATGTCAAGCAGTTATCGAGAGAACTTAAAATTAGTCCTTCAGGAGCAAATCGAACCTTAAAATTATTAGCGAAGTCGAAAATTCTATTCAAAGAAGAAAAAGGTAAGGCTCATTATTACTTTCTGAATAATGAGCTCCCTTTTGTAAAATTTCTCAAAGTCTCTTACTTTTTAGCCAAAATAGAAGAGTGGAAAATAGAAGAAAAATTTATAAACCAAGATGAAGATTTAATTTCTTTGGCTGTCTATGGAAGTTATGCATCAGGGAACTTTGATGAAAAAAGTGATATTGACTTGTTACTAATTTCGGCCAAATCTAAAGCACATTTTTTAAATCTCATTCAGAATATTGAAAAATATTTAAGCAAAGAAGTAAATTTTGAAGTATTTAACCCATCAAAGTGGCAAAAAATAAAAAAAGAAAATGAGCCTTTTTACCAAGAAATCATACGGAACCATATATTGTTAACAGGAAGTGAATTGCCGTGAATATTGAAGATTGTTTCAAGAAGGAATTGCTAATAAGAAAGAAACCTGCCCGAGAAAAAGCAAAGCAATCTTTAAAAGCTGCAAAAGTTTATATGAAGAAAGCAAAAGATAATATTGCGCTTAAAAATTATGATATAAAGAGTTGACCCTCTCTTAAATATTCTCCTTTGTAGATTTAAAAAATCTGCTAATTTTGCTGTTTCCTTTTGCCATCAATATTGAAAATAGTGACACTATTTGCAAACTTGCTTGCATTTAGTAGCATGATTGTTGAGTTTGTGAGTCTTGAACAATTAATCTGGAACCTATCAAAGGATTGACTGTGCCAAGACATAGATTCCTAGGCTCAAATCGACAAAAAGCAACCACGGATTCCTCGGAAATATTTTTTGACGAGAAATTATTTCCCATTTTCGTGAATTTTTCTACTTAATTGATATCTTTCCAATTATAAATTCCAGGAGTTAACATAATAGTTCATATGCGAAGCAATCTCACCCCTGGGGACAAGGAGGATTGATATTCACGGCATGAGGCTAGGCTTCATTGGTTAAACATAAGATCACAAAAAATCATCTCTTATTCATTTCAAAAATCCAAGACTTTACTGAATCAAGGAGCCAATCAATAAGGTTTAAAAATAGTCTTAAATCACCTTGAATCATCTTATTTTTACATAATATTAATTTGCAATTTGGATAAACATATTCTGCAGATTCATCTGATATGCCGTTGTTATGCACAAGAGCATTTCGCAATTCAACAATACCTTCCCAAAGTGTTGATTCAGAATTTGCAGCTATATCCTTCTCATTTGATTTATTTATGATTTTGCTGAGATAAATGCAACCTTTAATATTATCAATTTTTTCTGGATATTTTTTTACATACTCTTTGAAGCAAAACTCTATTGATGATATTACTTCTATAAAAATCATCCTTTGGATAGTTGTAACTCTTTCCCAATTTTCTTTTTTTGCCTCTTCTACGGTGGAGTATTTAGGTCTAATTATTTTTCTCCATATTTCATGATAGTAATTTAATAATTCTAATCCAAGGGTCAGTTTATTAAAAATCATTGGGAAAACGTTTGCTGGTATTTCATTTGATTGAACACCTATTGATTTAGCAACTTCCTCACCATAATCATATGTCTTTTTTCTGAGCTGTTTAACTTGTTCTAAAACTTTTTCCATTTTTCCCTTTCTCTAAAAAAACGGGAAGCCAAAAATCAGAAAGACGAGAATCCAGAAAATACCTCATTTCAAAAGCCAGAAAAAAGCCTTGAGGTTCTCTCTCGATTCTCCCTTCATCTCTTTCTCATCCATTCTCTTAGATTTTCCCTCTCCTGCCGTTCGTCTTATAAGGCGAGGTGATAATTCGCTAAGTGTCTTTTTTCTATCTAGGGAAGCTAAGACTTTGGGAAACGTAGCTTCCGTTTGAAGCTTTCTATATCCATAAATGATGGCCTTATGAGGATTTTTTTATTATTTCTACAATAGCCACTTTTCTGCAAAGCTCTTAAAAAGAGAATATTTTCTTTCTAAATATTGAGTCGGTGAGACATTGTCATATAAAAAATGATAAAGTCTCTTACATTGTGAACCTGAGTATCTAATATAATAGCTAGGTCGCCTACCTTTGGTTTTATAAATTGTCCTCTCTGACAAACCTGCTTTCTTTAGATGCTCCACCATGCTTTTAATAAACATTTGGGAACCACTAATAAAATGGGCTTTTAAATAATGAGGTCTTCTTTTCTCATAATATACAGAACCATCGCCATCCCAACATCCTCTGATAAAATGTCTGACATATTCTAGCGGAACCCGGGGGAATTTCACCTTTTTACTTTTAGCGGGAGTAACACCTAACTTGATAAGGTCTTTATAAATTTTATCGTTATAAATATGAAGATAATGAATTCCATCCCTGTCAAGTCATTTAATAATCTAACCATGGTGTTCATCATCTTGTCATTTAAAATCTAACCATTGCCTAAGGCAATAAGCTTACCTCCTTTGTGAGTTCTGACATAAACTGTTATTCCAAAGACTTGTGCGATATCTT
>JAUWZR010000062.1 GCA_030615235.1 Promethearchaeota archaeon | reverse complement strand
CTCTGAACAGTTTTTTTAATTTCTGCGATAGATTGGTTTGGATCAACCTCGACCAATTTGATTGCCTGATCGGGGGGCACTCCTGTTAATCTAAAGCGGTATTGGGTCATTTCAACATCACTTCAATTTTTTTTTTTAATTGTATTACAATTTTAATGTAAAAATTTCTATTTAAAAATAATGGTATTTTTACTTATATTGAAGTCTATTTTGTTATTGATGTAAAGATGGATAAATCACGGTTCCGAGTTAAAGTTCTTATGAGTCTAATATGCTAAAACTAAAGTATAAGTATAACTAAAAGTATAAATTCCTTAATTTCTTCTTTATACTTATGTCTAAATTTGGGGTTACTCCAAAAGTAAAAGAAAAAGTTTTATCAGAAATTAAAAAAATTGATCAAAATGATTTGCGTATTCTTTATTTATTAAGGAATTTAGGGCCGTTACGATTCACAAATATTATAGAATATTCTGGTTTAAGTAGATCTACAGTTTCTAAATATATAAAGTTCCATCTCTCTAAAAATAATGTTGAAAAAAAAATCTTTAGAAATCCCTCAAAGGCCATACAAGAACAGCGTTATTTTATAACAGATTTAGGTACCGAAAAGCTTGGGAAGGATTACATTAATTATGATGAATCGATTTATTTTAGTGAAATTAACGATCTTATCTCGAACCTCTCTGAATTAAAAAGCTTTTACAAAGAAATTAGTGTAGCAGATTCTATAATAACAGATATTACTCGAATCATTATTAATATGGATGAAAATTATTTTCTTATAGAACAAAATCGTGATTTATATCTTACGCTCTTTTACATTTACAATAATTCTGTTCTAACTAGAGATTTTAAATTTGAAATTACAGAATTCTGTAAACATTATAATGTAAAGAAATTAAGAATAGATTTTTACGTAGATCGTCTCTTATCCAGCGATTTAGGATTATATATGTTTAGTCGGGGCGAGGATAAATTCTTTTTTCACAGAGAAGATGTGTTAGGTGTTTCCTCCATACGCTTAATTAAAGATAATTTGATAAACGAGATAATTAATTTGAGTATAGCTAAAGAAAAAATGATCTCTGACCTAGATTTAGATAAATTAGCTGAAGATATTACTGAAAAATTATTAAAAATGGAATTAATTTGGGATAAAAATGAATCTAAAGGGATAAGCGGAATAAAAGAGCCATTTGAAATGTTGGTTGAGAAAATGATAATTAAATATGCTCTAGAGATGGGTATTCCAAAGACATCCTTGATGGATATTGCGTTGCAATCTAAAAAACTGTTAAAAGCAGAAGGAGGAAAAAACTCTTTATATAATATAATAAACAACTCTGAGCGTTATGAAGACCTAAATCTAGTTTCAATCTCAGAATCTGAGGAAACTGAATTATTTCAAAGTTTAAAATTATTACGAGGTTTTTGCACTAAATGTGGAAAGACGGTGTTAAAAATTGATTTATCTAATATATGTGTTAGGTGCGGTTTAAATTTCCAAGGATTTGAATTACTAGAAGATATTGAGGCAGCAAGCGAGTTGAGCGTAGCATATAAACTAGCATCTCTTGAAGAAGAAAAAGAAATTGAATGTCCTAATCCAAATTGTAATTATCATATTAAATTAAATTGGGATGTTTGTCCTCATTGCTTAACTCCAATTATCAAACCTTAAAAAAGATTTCTTCTGGATTTTTGTAATTTTTATGATAAATTTACATGGACTATTTTTTTTAATACTGATGAGAAATATCTTATATTTATAATTTCTAATATCACAAAAATCCTTTAGCATTAGAAGCATGTTAGTCTCTCAAATAATCATATTTTGTTTAATCACCTTAACAATCTATTCGATCCGTTCCATAGTAAGAAATGATGTGAGAGAATTTAAAATCAACGACTTCCTTTCGCTAAAATTACAGAACAACAGAACAAATATTTATGTTAAAAATAGAATTTTTACCCAATGTATGTATCTCTTATTAAATATTCCTATTGATCGAATTAGAGATTATGATCCAATTGATTCTATTGATGAAGCAGCAGAAGTTCTTGATAGATCGTTAGAAGGCTCACGATTACAACATTTAATAACTCCTGAAGAGGAATTTACCGGACACTGTTCCAATATTCAAGTTTGGGCCGAGAATGATTATGATACTCGAATTCTTCATAGAAATTTAGCATTTCCATTATTAAAAAGACTTTCTGATGCGGGAGATCCTCTTGCTAAAAAAAAATTTAAAGAAGAAATTGCACTCAGATATTCGAGTGGTCATTCTACCGTTATTATGTTTTTAAGCCAAAATGGCTATTTAAAATATTTAAGCAGTGAAGAGCTAGAGTGTTTACTAGATGACAATAAACTCCCAATTTTAGGTGAAATATCAAATAGCTTTAAAAGAATATTAGATTCAGTAGAGGATAACGATTTAGACAAATATATACAGGGATCAACCCGCTACTTAAAGAAAAATCTGGGAATTCACAATATTCCCTTTGTAATTTCTTATATTTTAAAGGATTTTTCAGAAAATCATAGAAAAAAACTCGTAAGAAGTGTTTTTGATTGTTTGAAAACTGATAAAAAATTTCCACTAATAAATTATTTAAACAACACTCAAAGATATTTAGATGAAATTAAGTTAGATACTGTAAAATATAATGACAGAATTATTGGATTAATGAATGAACAAATATTAAATCTGCGTGATCAAAACATTGAAAACATAAAAAATTTAGAAGATTTAGAGAAAAGCTATAAAAAAATTCAGGAATTAGATCTTAGCAACAACAATATAAAAGATTTGGACGGAATCGAAAATTTCACAAACTTAAGAACTTTGAATTTGAACAATAATAAGATCAAAAGCATAAAAAATTTAGAAAAACTAAAAGAATTACGGTTAGTACTATTTAGAAATAATAATATATCTGAGATACAAGGCATAGAAGGATTAACAAAATTAGAACATTTAGATTTATCTGGAAATACTAAAATAAGCAAAATACCTGATTTTTTGAATAAAATGGAGTCTTTAATAGTGTTAAAACTTTCAAATTGCTCCATCAAAGAATTCTCTGAAGAAGTATCTAGGTTTTTTTGGATTGAGCAAAACTATAGATATTTTTCAGATTACTCACATGATGATGTCAAATATTATGAAAGCACTCATAGAGAAATAGCTAGCTCAAATAATCAGTTATATAAGAAATTTGTAAAATGGATACTTAGATTTAAGCCTACTATGTTGGAATTAGAAGTTTCTTACAGAGATATAGTAAGGTACGAGAGATCAACCAGTAAAAAAGCAATTTGGAACTGGAAGGCTACAAAAGAGTTTAAAAAGTGGTTATTCAATAAAAAGCAAACCTCAATCACGGCTTTTTTGTGAAAGCAATTTCAATCTATGAAAATTCCAACATCCTTTCGATTGGTATTAATGCCTTTTTGGCAATGTCAGAGGGGACTTTAACCTCAAACATTTTATCGTCTAAATGTTCAAGTACATACTTCATTAATTCTATTGTGTTTTTCTTCATATTATAGCATACCAGCTTGTTCATAACTAAGTAAAATTTCTTATCTGGGAAGTCTTGTGCCATCCTTTCCATCAAACCCGATTCGGTTCCGATACTAAATTCTTTCTCCGTGGAAGAACTGTTTTTGACCGTATTATACATATAAGCAGTTGATCCCACTACATCAGATAATTCCCTAACTTCCCTAATACATTCTGGATGGACTAATACTTTGGCATTTGGATAGTCCTTTTTCGATTGTATTATATGTTCAGGTTTAATCTGAGAGTGAACATAGCAATGACCTTTATCTGGCATTTTAATTGTCTTTATTTTAGATAGTTGTTCTGCATAATCAGCTAAGTTTGCATCAGGACCAAATAACACTGCGTCAGTATTAAATTCTGAACTGATTTTCTTTACAATTTTAACTGCATTAGAAGAAGTGCAGCAAACATCTGATTCTGCTTTAACTGCTGCCGTTGAATTAACATATACCACTGTAGGCAAGTCAGGATATTCTTTTTTATAATCCTTTATCTTTTCAGGAATAAGAAAAGCTGCCATTGGACAACAAGACTCGGGATTAGGCATTAAAACATGTTTATCTTGATTTAATATGGAAGCAGTTTCTGCCATAAAATCTACTCCTGCAAAAATAATAAATTCCGAATTTGCTTCTTTTGCTAGTCTAGATAGACCTAGGGAATCCCCTATATAATCCGCTACTTCTTGAACTTCGATAGGTTGGTAGTAGTGAGCTAAAATTGTGGCTTCTGTTTCTTTTTTCAATTTCATAACTTCTTCTTTAATCTGTTTAACTGTCATTTTCTTCTAAGTTTTTGAGAAGTTCTTAAATAATCAAGATTATTTAATACTTAATATAATTTAATTAAATTCATAATAATTATAAAGTGGAACATAATGAATGAATCTCTACAATTTATTTATAAAGAAGAGTTTTGGTACGTTAGTGTTTTTATAAATAGTAATAATATTAACGCAGAGGTAAAAAGTAAGGAAATCGAGGAGCTTATCAAAACTAAATTTAAAAATTTAAAGGAAGAAGATATATATCGAAAGGATATTAAAGACGATATCCTGGAAGTAATAAAACATATCTTCATTAAATGTAGTTGGGTTAAATGCTTATCTAATTTCCTTTATAAAGACGAAAATTCTGAGAGAGGCTTTAATACACTAGGATATTTCCAATTCGAAGTAGAACACTATAAAGAAAATCCGTCGAAAAAAAAATCGTTAAAACCCCTTTTAATACAACAAATTCCCTTTCTTGTCCTAAATAGCCTCAAAGATTATAACAATAAGTCTGGAAATGAAAGCATTCATTTTGATACTGAAAGCCCTATTTATGTGTTTGTGACTTCTAACAAAAGTGAACCAAATGATATAGTTTGGAATCCCAATAATATCGAAAAATATAAGAAAGTGATTGCTAACTGGACTGAAATTTATTCAGGGCAATGGGAAGATTATTCTGAAACATTATTTAACAAGAGAATTGAAAATAATTTATCCAATCGGCTTTCAGAGTTACACTTTTTAAGAAGAAACTCTGGTTTTATTTACATGGCTGAGGAAAATTATGAAAAATTCTTTAAATCCTACATGAAACAATATGTCATAGACCCTACTCCAAATCTGAGGGCTGTATTGTTTGCTTTACGCTCAATTAACGAATCCTTGGACTTATTGTTCCTAAAAACTCAATCACAGGCATTTCAAGGAATAAAAATTATAGAACAAAAAATTAGGAACTTAAGATTATTGAGAGGAATGATTCAAACTACTCTTAGCGCAATATATAACGAGCTAGATTATAATAGAAGACAACATTACACGAGCGTATTGAAACATCTATTAACCGAATTTGAATTAGGGAATATAGTAGAACGAATAAATCAAAAGTTTAATACAATTTACGATGTAATGCAAGACTTATATCATAAGAAGAGCGACGAAAACCAAGAAAGAACTGAAAGAGGATTAAATTTATTAAATTTACTTTTTGGAGCAGGAATCTTAGCCGATTTAGTGGGTGTTATTATGATATCGCTAAATTTACAAGAGGGAAATCTATCTACATCCATATTAAATGGTTCGATAGCAATCATAATAATAGGAATACTGGTAGCAACAATAGGATATTATCTGTACAACCGTATACAAATGAAGAAGGCTGAAATTGGAAAAACAGTTGATGCTGTAATTGAGGATAACGCGGGAAATGTAATTTTAATAAAACGAAAATATCCTCCCTTTCAAAACTATTACGCATTACCCGGAGGTTTTATAGAAAAGAGAGAAAGTGCAAGTAAGGCGTTAATAAGAGAAGTCAAAGAAGAAACTAATTTAGATGTGAAAATCCTACATAAAATAGGCTTATATACTGAAGAAGGACGAGATCCCCGGGGCAATATACATTCTATAGCTTATAAGTGTTCAATTATTGGAGATATCACAAAAATGAGAAGCGGCGATGATTCTAAAGATGTAGAGCTTTTACCTAAAAACCAGCTGAAGGACATTGAATTAGCGTTTGATCACAAAAAAATATTAGAAGATGCAAATTTACTGAAGTAGCTTACTTTAATTAATTTTTTTTTTCAATAAGGTTAAAATTTAACCTATACTTCTTAATTTTTAAAATACTGAATTTTGAAGGAAATCATGACAATTATAATGCCTTCTCCTCGGACGGGAAAAAAACCTCAAATCCATGAAACTGCTTACATCGCTCCAACAGCAGTTATAATAGGGGATGTTACAATTGGAGAAAGAAGCAATATCTGGTTTGGAGCTGTTTTAAGGGGAGATATGGGAACAATAATTATCGGTGACAATACAAGCATTCAAGAAAATGTAACTATTCACAACCAAGTAAGATCTACAGTAAATATAGGTGATGATTGCATTATCGGACATCACGCGATGATACATGGACCCTGTATCATTGAAAATGGGTGTTTAGTTGGAATAGGTGCTAATGTGTTACATAAGTCTAAAATGGGGGAAGGAGCGGTTATAGGTGCAGGTGGTGTTTTAATTGGAAAAGAAATTCCACCAAGAACTTTAGCTGTAGGCGTTCCAGCTGTAGTTAAGAAGCAATTGCCTCAAACAGGTAAGATGGAAGGAGCAAAAACTTCAAGAGAATATGCTAAAAATGGTAATAAATTTAAAGAATTTTTTGAAACGAATGCTGAATATTCAAATCTTTAACATTAATCTTTTTTTTGTTCTCTAATAATCAATTTTAGATAATCCTAAATCTTACATTGATAATATTCTGCTTTAATATTCTTTCTTTTAAAATGATAGGTAACTTCTAAAATATTTATATATAACAAAAATCTAACATATTATAACTAAATTGTATTACACAAATACAAAAATAAATGAGAGTGATTTAAACGAATTTTATAAAAACTTTTCTCATAACACTTGTTATCTATATAGGATTAAATGCTGTTTTCCTTGTCGTTTCTATTTTTATATCTCCTTCTAGTGATATCTTTTTTGTTGTATCTAAACTATTTTCCCCGATTATGAGCACTCCAGGGACTACTTTTACGATAGCCTTTGCTCTAATAACTTTATTTGATTTATTAGCATTTCTAACATTTCTAACATTAATAGTTCCTCCATTAGTAGCAGTAATCGTTGGTGCGAGATTAGGAGATACCGGTAAAATATCTTTTTTATCTTGGTTTTTAACCGCTATTATTTCTAGTGTTGTTTATCTATTGCTTCTTATGTTCGGTGTTTCCCCTCTTCTTATATATCTAGGTATCCCTTCGATAATACTTGTGATAATAGGTGGACTCGTTAATGGGATATTCTATGGATGTTTCTCGTTTCTATTTAGTAAAGGCGGACTCTAAAAGGTATTATTTAATTTAATCATTCATTTTTCTTTTTTATTTTGCTTAAGCCTGACTTTGAGCAAAAACAGTTTTCACTTCTTACAAGATCAATGGTATCGAAAGATAAGTTTAATAGATTTACCATTAGAAGTTTATTTTCTAAATTAGGTAGGTCTAAAGACGTTTTAATTACTTCCAATGCCTCCAAAGTACCCAATATTCCCGGAGTTACGCCAATTACTGGGAGAGGTCCTTCTTTAGAATCAATAATATCTGGTTTATTAAAAACGCATTCATAACAAGCAGTTTTTTTTGGATCTATGGTAATAATTTGACCGTAGAAGTCTTTAATGCCCGCTATGACTGCTTTAATGCCATAATTCACCGCTACTTCATTTACAAGAAACTTAGTTTTAAAATTATCACTGCAATCGACGATAAAGTCTTTGTTTTCAATATACTTCACGACAGAATTTTCATCGACATATTCACTATAAGAATTAATTTCAACTTCAGAATTTAATGCAGTTAAACTTTCCTTAGCAGCAAGCACTTTCTCTCTTCCAATTTGAGATTCCTTATATAAAATTTGCCTTTGAAGATTGGAAATTGATAGCGTGTCATTATCCAAGATTGTTAATTCTTTTATCCCTGCTGCTACAATGTAAAGTGCAAAAGGAGACCCTAATCCACCTGCACCTATTTGTAAGACTCTAATTTTTGACAGCTTTTCTTGACCCTCTTCACCTATGGAGGGAGACAAAATCTGCCTAGAATATCTTTTTCTCTGTGATTCAGTGAGAATTTTCATTCAACCTCTAAAAAGTTTTGAATAAATTTTATAAGTTCTTCTACCTCAATTAAAATCATTCCCAAGTCAATATTCAGCTCAAGTAAGGTAATAAAGATTAAATCTTTATTGAGCGCATAAACAATTAGTTGTTTCTCATCAAATTCTACAGTTAAATTAACGACATTATCCTTAAATGTTGTTACCGCGGTTTCCATTGCCTCAAACATGGTGGCTGCCATGGCACCAAATTTACGATCGTCTATGTGTCTTGGTAATCTAGAAATTAAAATCAATCCATTTCGATTTACTATAGCAGTGCCCATAATTTCGTTCATTAATCCTAGCTTATCCAATTCTCTTATAATGCCGTCAATTTTTGATGATTCAATCATTTTCTTGAGATTTATAGTATATTAAAAAATTGAATAACTATAACGAAGTAATTGAATATTATATAAAAAATATATGTTCCTTTTAATTTCCTAAGGATTATAATTAGCTAAATAGGAATATTTAAAGTTTATAGGAATTACATTTAAAAATAATTAGGAAACATTTCCTAAGCGTGGAAGCCTTTAGTCTTGTTAAAAGCTCGATATCTAGTCCTCCAACTTGGTTGGCGCATTTTAGCGGTTCTTCCGAATCCACATTGAGCACAGAACCTTTTACTTCTATGATAACTATGACTTCCACATCTTCTACATGTTTTATGACTTGCTGCTTTATTCTTTTTTCCCTTACTAGGAGTTCCTTTACCCACTTTCTCCACCTATTATTGTTTTAACTAAATTCAGACTCTTTTCGATGCATTAATTTATCATGCAATTCTTCATCATTTTCTGTTTCTGTTTCTTTTTCTGTTTCAGGTTCAGTTTCATTTTCAGCGAACACTATTTTCTCTCTATCTTGCCCAATGAATATTATTGAAGCGCCTCTTATCATTACGGTTCCTATATCTTTACTTCTTTTTCCACCGCGGCCAAAATATATTTCTTTAGCGTTTTCTACAATTAAATTTATGTAATTGTCAAATTTTATGAGCTTACCTTCCAAATAGGTGTTCCAAATCTTTAATTTGATTCGAACCTTTGGTTTTAGAATTGCTTTGCTTAAAGTTCTTGAGATTGTCGGTTGACTCATAGAGAACACTCATTAAAATTATACAGAATATAACATAAAACGAATGAAAATATAAATATTTTTTTATTCGTTAAGATTTAGTAGCAATAGTAGAATAATTGATCAATTAATTTTTATGAAAAAAATGAAGAAAATTGGGATTTTTGATAGTGGTGTTGACACACCAGAAGAAATTATACTCGCAGCCGGATTCACTCCATACAGGTTGTTTGGAGATCCTGAAATCGAACCTGACAAGGCAAATGAGCATATTCCTCCTACTCACTGTGTATGGACTAGAAACCTATTAGAACTTGCGATTAGGGGGTTTAATAATGATGTTGTTGGGATTATAACGACCCATGGATGTGATCGGACGAATCGCGAATTTGATATATGGAAAGAGTGTGTTGATGTTGATTTTATGTATTTTCTAAACTCCCCAAGAAAGTTAGATTCAGCAGCTTTAAAGTTCTTCATAAATGACCTTAAAGAACTCATAATTCAACTTGAGGAACACTTCAATATCAAGATAACTAAAGAGTGTTTACGAGAAAATATAAAAAAAATGAATACAATT
Source organism: Promethearchaeota archaeon (assembly GCA_030615235.1). Classification (GTDB taxonomy): domain Archaea; phylum Asgardarchaeota; class Lokiarchaeia; order Sigyniarchaeales; family SOKP01; genus SOKP01. The sequence goes on along the minus strand of JAUWZR010000062.1, from coordinate 1,153 downwards.
CGTAAGTTATTGAGGCAAATTTCAAACTATCGGAAGCAAATGATTTTATCTGGCTCAGAATTCCATGAGATAGTTAAAAAGGTTCAAGTTTTAAATAAAGATGACATAAAAGATCTTCTAAAGGCAAAACAGGAAGAATTAAGGGACAGACAACCTTTTTCAAAAAAAGATTATAAAAAGATATTATTGACTGGCTCAGATCTTGATGACACAGAGCTTGTTAGATTTATAGAAAGTTTAGGATTTCAAGTAATAATTGACGATCTTGGTGTCGGCACGAAATATTTTTGGGAAGACGTTGATGAAACCGGAGATCCAATAGAAGCAATAGCAAAATACCACATTAGCAAACCAATACATTCTACAAAGTTTCCATCCTACAAAAGGTTTGAAGTTCTGAGTAGATTGGCAACTGATTACAAGGTTGATGGCGTAATTAATATTGCTCAGAAATTTTGCGAGCCAGTTTTATATGATCATCCATATTTAAAAAAAAAATTTAAAGAACTCGAAATACCGTATTTATTTGTTGAAGTGACATATAACAGGGAATCATACAAACAATTATCCACCAGATTTTCAGCTTTTGCTGAAATAATCTAAAGGTGATTAAATGTCAAAAGTTGAAAAAGCGCACAATAAAATGTTGAATGCTACCCAAGGGTTAAAAAATATAATGGGTAGACATTTTTTAACAATTGAACAAGCTTATAGAGATGGCAAACCAACTGCATGGGCTACATCTGGCAGCCCCGTCGAAATGCTATATGCAATGGACGTACAACCAATGCTACCAGAAAATAGTGCAACAATTAGTGCTGCTCTGAAATTCTCACAAAAATTTATTGAACTCGCAGAAGAACAGGGATATTCCTATGATTTATGTTCTTATTTCAAGACCAATATCGGGGCAGTCCTAAGTAATGCTGGCATGACTGAAGGTGGTACCAGAAAACCCACATTTATGCTTTCAACTGATGTTATCTGTGACACACATGTGAACTGGTTTCAAGTTCAGGCTGAAAGAATGGGTGTCCCTCACTTTACTATTGATGTTCCGCATGTCGTAAGCAATACAAACAATAGGCAACTAAATTACTTTAAAAAATATGTTGCGGAGCAATTGTACGAATTTGTAGATTTCATGCAGGAG
>JAUWZR010000103.1 GCA_030615235.1 Promethearchaeota archaeon | reverse complement strand
AAATTCGAGTCATTCGCTAGTAAAGATTTTAACATTGTTGCTGCAATATCAGCACTAGCCAATCCACATAATATTCCTTCGTAAAAAAATGCTGTAACTAATCCTGCTGCTTCTCCTAAAACAAGAACACGATCATTTGACATCGAACTTATTGGATGTTTAGAAATTCCTCCGGTTATAAATGGCATGCTCTCATCCCATTTTAGTCCCTTCATAAAAGGTTGTATCTTTTGATAATTCCTGAGAATTCTAATTAACTTCGCTTTAAGCTCTGCGGGGTTTTCTTTTTTCCCTAAGTATCCTGTTGCAATTCTTCCTTTTCCAACATTGAAGAAAAAAGGACCATTCTGGCTAATATTAGGATTTAAATGAAACATATATTGGAAATTGAAATTTTCTTCTAGAAGAGCTTCATCAGCGTAAATATTAGTATAAATTCCCATGAATGAGTCAGGGATTCCAAATCCTAAAGATTTTTGCAAAGGAAAACCTCGAGAACCTGTGGCTAAAACCAGAAGTTTGGTAGAATATGATTGTCCTTTTCCATTAATGACTTCAATAGAGTCTGTATGTCTTATAATTTTAGCTATATTCTCGTTAAATTGAGTAGTGCCACCTTGGTCTCTAAATTTATCGATAAGTTTTTTGATTAATACTTCTGTATGAGATATTTTACCGAGTGGTGCTCCGAATTCTTTAGAGTGTAATAGCCCATTGTATTTCTCGCTTTTGTAATTCAATTGAACAAATGGTCGCGGAAATATCGAATCGTCGTTCCAGAAAATATCGTCAATAAACGGTTTATTGTGTTCAGCAAATATGTTAGTTCTCACGGGAATTTCTCGATCGTAATCTTGTACTTCTACAAAAAGCGTTTTTGCGTACTTTGAAGCTTTATAAGCGAAGGAGGCTCCAGAAATTCCAGCACCAATTACAATAAAATCATACATAGAGTTCCAAAATTATTAACCATAAAAAAAGATTATTTTATTTTTCCGATTCTTAGAAGTGTGAATAGTTTTAAGAATTAGTTAAAAAAATCAAATGATATTTTGAATTGTTTTTGTTATTTTTTCTAAATTTACTTCAGCCATACCAAGAGGGACTGAAGACTCATATAGCACTACTATCAATAACGGATCTAACTTCCAGGGAATATCAATTATTCTCGAAAATACTTTTTGTTCGTTCTCCAAACTATAAAACGTTAAGGAGTATTCATTGGCTACAATATGTCTGATTTCCAACTCTTTTAGAGAGGACAATAATATATCATGGGGTAAGGATGTAAAAATAACCTTTCCATTTATAGAAAATAACGCAGCTCCCAAAATTTCGTTTTCAAGGGTTAATCTTTTAATGAGTTCGATTATCTTTTTATATAGTGGCTGACTTGAAGATAATTCATCCTCCCCTTTTATAATCGAAACAATTTTAGCATCAAAATCGTTATTATGAATTTCCTCATAATCTTCAACAATATTATTCTCGAGGAATTCTTCAAACACTCGAACGATATTTGCTAATCTAGAGTTAATATACAAAATATTAGCGCTTGTATCTGCTAGAATAGCGAAAATATGATCACCTTCTACTTTGAAAACAATTCTAAAACCACCCATTTCGAGGATTTCGGGTGTTTCTTTAGAAATAACGCTTTCAGAAAAGGTAAAAATAGCCGAGAAAAAGGGTGTAATAAGGTTTGGCTCGATATTTTCAAAATCTTCTGTAATATTTCTGCTGTATAGACAAGCTCCCGCTTTAGTCAAAATAAAAAGTGAGTGTAACTTCATTTTAAACTACATTAAAATATAATTATAGAAAGATATAGAAATTTACGCTTTTAAGTATTTTTAAATGATGATTGGGTTCAAATTAACATTAAAAAATGTAAAAAAAAATCAAAAAAAAAACCTTTTTTTCATAATCGTGATCTTTAAATAGAAGCTTAAATGATCCCAATTAAGAAAGTTGTGTGATCGTGTGGAACTATCTCACATCTTTAAAATACACGAAAAAGCTAAGATAATGACTGAAAACGACCTGAATAAAATTAGGCTAAAAAAGGCTGAAATACTGTTAAAATCTCAATCCATGCCAAAAGATATAGTTAAAATTCATTCGGCACGAGAATTTGAAAATCTAAAAAAGGAGTATCCCGATAAGATTTTAATCGTAGACTTCTGGGCAGTATGGTGCAGTCCCTGCATGATGTTCGCTCCAGTATTCGAAAAAATACAGAAGGAGCACTATCAAGAATTTATATTTGTAAAAATAAACGTTGACGAAGTTGGTTCTATTGCCCAAACTTATAGAATAACTGGAATCCCAACAACGCTGTTTATAAAAAACGATGAAGTAATACATAAAGTTGTTGGTGCTGTTAACGAGGAATATATTAGGAAAGTATTAGAAAAGTTAAGATCGTTTACTTAATATTTTTTTTTAATTTTGTAAGAAATAGTTATAAATTAATTATTTTTGGTGAATATCCTTGGAAAGTATATCAAAACAATTAGAAGATATGGTTGAAGAGAAGAAAGTTTTCAAAAGTGGAAAGCTGTTTAAATGCATTTTAGGACTTAATGTAATAGAATCAAATGTTTTTTCATATTTATTAAAACACGACAACGTGACTACTATGGAATTGACTGGTGTATTTAAAAAAGATCGAAGTTCAATTCAAAGAGCTTTAATGCAGCTAAGTGACCTCGATATTATTGAGAAGCGATCAATGTCGTTAAAAGAATTCAACGAGAAATCAGATGAAGGAGAAAAAAATAAACGCGGATACTTATATATTTACGGCGCCAAAGATCTTGAAACTGTAAGAGTCCAATTACGCGATTTACTTGACAGATGGTATAAATCGATGTCAGGTTATATAGACAATTTAGATAGCATCTTTGATTGTTATGAAAAACAAGGAGAACTTTGTTAATTTTTAATTTTCTCAATCTCTTTTTCCATCTCATTCCATAATGCTAATCGTTTAATAACAGGTTTTCCATTTATAATTAATCCTCTAGATATACCAAATTTCTCAATTATTTTTCTATTATTAGTTTTAATGATATTGAGTTTAATGTTGGAGTTTTCCTTTATATTTTTACTAAGATCATCAATCATAAGTTTAGACCATGGGCATTGGCAATTAAAAAAAACATCAATTCTGGATTTGTGTTTGTCTTTAAAGGATTCAGATTTGGTGTAAATAAGTTTTGGTGGTGTATTCGCTCCCAAATCTAAGTGGAGAAGAACTCTGCTCCCGTCTCTTTCGATCTCTTCAAATCCATGTTTCTTAAAAAAACTGAAAGGCATGTAGTTTATCGAAGTTCCACACCATTTATCTCCATCATATGCAAGCACGCTTGCTCCACCAATCCTTTTTGCTCTATTAAGAAAGAATTTAATTAAAGCTTTTCCAACACCTTTACCCCAAAAAGGAGGTAAAATCCACATACAATTAATGAAAAGTGATTTTTCGCCCTCTATTGGTTCAAGTGCAAATTCTATAGGGATACATTCTAATAAACCCAGAGGTACTTGCCCATTTATTGCTAAATCGGAGTGAAGCATACTACCTACCCATTTGTAATGTATTTTTTCGTTTTTCGGTTTTTCAAGTGCTACAAATATTTCAAGCCCACTTTCCATTTTATCTCTAATCCAATTAATACGATCACTCATTCCGTCTTGCATTGCCTTTATACTTTCCTTTCCTACGCTGGGATCAAGACAAATAGCGGGAATAAAGCCCAATTCAGTTTCTGTTATCTTTTTAATTCTCATTATTTTTGATTTATATTACCGTTAGTAAAAAATTCTATTTAAATAATAAATAAACTTTTACTAAGTTATTTTGTAATAATTCTTTTAGATTTCTCTTTAGAAAAGTTAAAGAAAAAAAAAGAAATTAGAATGGTAGCACTATTAAGGTGACATTTAATAGTATGCCAAGCAATACAGCAACGATAACATAGAGTATAAAAGCCACGATGGTTACTGCTATTGCTCCAAAGATTCCTGTATTATGTCTTGCACTAATTAACAACCACGCAACAATTAATACAATTACCCATGCTACCCAACCACTTAGGAACAAAAATGTTAGTGCATAAATAACCGTTATTACGAAAGAAGTTAAAAATACTGATCCAAACTCCGTGTGCCTCGCACTACTGAATAAACTCAAAGCGATTTTAAGAAAGATCGCCATGACTATAAGAAAGATCAAGTAAAGGAGAAGGAACCACATAATATCTTCAAGGGTGGCAAAAGTTTGAGCCCAATCTTCGTTAAAAATGTCAAATATCATTATAAAACCTCATTTTTATTAACAATATTTCTTAAAATTACTTGAAATATTTATGTATTATTTATATTTTCTAGAAGTTTAATTTGATGAGTTCATATGACATAAATTATGAGAATGCAAAACAAAGTCGCTTTAGTAACCGGTGCTGCTTTAGGTTATAAAAGTGGTGGTCCGTCAATAGGAAGCGAAATAGCAATAAAATTAGCATCAGAGGGTGCCAAAATTGTAGTCGTTGACATATTAGAACAAATGGGACAAAAAACTGTTGAGGTTATAAGAAAAAAGAATGGAACTGCGATATTTATAAAAGCTAATGTTTCACAAACTAAGGATGTAAAAAATGCTATTGAAATAACTGAAGAAGAATTTGGTAACCTCCATTGCTTAGTCAATTGTGCTGCTTCCTACGAGGGGGATATTTTTAAGAATGTCGCTGAAATACCAGAAGAAGATTGGATTCGAATTCTTGATATCAATTTGAATGGCTATTTTAGATTTGCCAAATACGCCATACCTTTAATCCTGAAGAGTGGTGGTGGGACTATTATTAATATTTCATCTGCTGCTGCTTTCAGAGTATTGAAAAATTTTAGTATTTACCCTGTAACTAAGGCAGCAATTAATTCATTAACAAGAACTATCGCGTTAGATTTTGCTCCTCACATTAGAGCAAATACAATTTGCCCAGGTTTTGTGAGAATAGCAAACTCTGAAGGAAATCGAAGCCCAGAAGAAATTGAGGATTGGATTGGAAAAATTAGTAAATCATACCCTCTTAAAAGAGTATGCACTGTTGAAGAAATTGCCAATGTTGCTTTATTTTTAGCGAGCAGTGAATCATCATATATAAATGGTGAATGTATAATAGTTGATGGAGGAAGAAATATCTCTGATACACACGAGTTTTAATACAAATAAAGAAAAAAGTAAAATTACCATCTAATTATAGAAAATAATTTATTTCAATTTCTTGACTCGTTTAGCGATTTTTTTCTTAATATCTTCGTATGATGGCGGAGGTCCGGTTCTAATTTCCTTCGCATCGATAAAAAGGGCATCAGCAATACCCCATTCTGAAAATAATTCCCTATTAAACGTATCTATTTCTGTAAAAACTACTTTATCTCCGAATTCTGAGGCTGCTCTTTTGGCTCTTTCAAATACGATATTCTGGGAAGGACACCATCCGTTTAAGAAGGCTGCTACAGATACTTTTCCAGGAATTTTCATAGGTTTTTTTTTCTGTTTTATCCACTTAGGTGCGATAGCATCTTCAGAAAAAGGTTTCCACAGTAAAACTGCTATACTCTGCTTATCAACTTTTTTGTATCCTCGTTTTTTGAACCAAGAAGCTTTCATCCAAAAAGGTAGGGACAGCCCCCATGCTACTATTCCTTTAGCTCCTCTACTACGAACATCTTCTTCAGCGGCTTTTATCAGTTTAGTACCTATTCCTTTTTTTTGAAAGTTTCCGACACCTTCCTCGTAGCCATGTACCCATACACAATTAATATAGTATAAATCTTCTCCTTCTGCAAAAGAATATTCGATAGGAATGTATTGTATCATTCCTACTACTTCATCCTTTTTGTTTAAGGCCAATTTTACTCCTAGACCTTTATTTTTCATCTTATTATACCAACTCTCTTTATGGCCACCAGCTTCTTTCATTTCGTCGCTCCAATCTTCTAAACACATAAAATAAAGATTGTTGTATTTTTCTTCTAAATCTATAATCTGCAATTTTTTCTTCACCATTCAGATTTCAAATAAAATAACTAATGAATAGTTAGATAATAAATAATATAAAGTTAATAGGCCGTGGATTTAGTATTACATCCAAGAAGCGACTTTTGGAGTTTGTGCTAAAATGTCCACAAGTTCGTCGTATTCAATACATTTAATTCTAGGATCAACCGTATTTGGTTCAATTCCTCGCGCTAATAGATCAGGTGTCATAGCAAATACAGATACTGAAAGGCTTAACAATTTATCTAATAAACTTGGTATTGTACCACTTTGTGATGTTCCTATTACCCCATCGTGAATGAGAACGATTGCAATACTGACTTTATTTTCAGTCTGTTCACTTACAATACCCAGCAGATTATCTAAATACATCTGCTTTCTGGTACTAAAACCGTATAAATATACTAACTCTTCGTTCATTTCTTTTATACACACCTTAAGATTTCAATACCTATACGTTATATCTGCTTCTAGAATAAATCTTGAAATTTCTTTATTGCTGGCTACCTTTACATTATCAAATTCGACTAAATCTGATTGTTTTATTCCCGCAATCTCTAATGCAGAGTCTAACACATACACATCCAGATCAGAAAGTTCCATCATTCTAAATATGTTCGAAGGGACATCCATATTGACTTTTTCGGGGTTAAAATACTTACTTAAGAAGTATACTGAATCACCCATAAAGATTATCTTACACTCCTCAAGATCCCCTACTGCCATAATTCCCGCACCCATCCGGATTGCTTCGATAGCTGAATTCTTTCCGATTGGTGAATCCTCACACAAAATTATTACTGATTTAACCATACAATCATCCTCCTGGACCAAATACGATTACTCTATCTGACTCCGCCATCCATTTTGATAAATCCCCTAAACCAACTTGACTAGCATTCTCGATTAATTGCTCGGGTTTTAAGCCAGTAAAGTTCATCCATGTACTACACGCAAAAAGTTCCATATTATTCCCCTCTATAAAATTCTCGAGACGTTTAGGTAAGTCTCTCATTGACGAGCTTAGTTTTATGTCCCGTTTCGCGCTATAAACACCGCTTCCATAGAAGTAAATACCCAATATTTGATGACCCTTCTTTAGAATAGCTTGTCCTAAGTTAAGCATCGTGTCTAGTGCTTCGAATTTATAAGGCTCAGCGCATACGACAAAGGTAAAAACAACCATATTAACAAAATAAATTTTTTTTGAATATATAGTTATTGCTAATATTTGCATCAAAAATAGGTAAAAAAAAAGAGAATTTTAATCTCTTAGGTTATTCTGATTCTCATCAACCAAGCGGTCTTTGAAAATCAAAAGAAATGCTAATAAGCCAGCAGCAAGCAACGCTCCTATCAAATAATCGCCTGTAGCCGTTCGAATAATCTGTGTTGGAACATTGATCGATATAATAGTCAATGCCGCAACCACTGCTAGCCACCATCCATTCTTATTACGCTCTGCCATCAGAGGAATAGAACCAAAAAGCATGAGAACAGCCATCCAGTTGACTTCACCGGATAAAGTTAATATCCACCATTCTAAGCCCGCGAAAAAAGGTTGACCTGGTCTTGTAAGCAACATTCTTTGTGCTCCAACGCCTATAACGAACGCATGTATAGCCAGCATGCCGATAAATGTGTACGTTATTAGGTTCACTATTTTTCCAAGAAGATTATCGTGTTTATGACACAGAATTACGCTCCAGAAGCCCAGCAATCCAACAAACGAGATTATCATAGGAATTGGGAATCCTCCCACGAAACTTATGTAAGGGAGAAACATAAACATCCCACTAACGGCGGGTATTGAATAAGCAGTTATTTTCACCTTCATAGTCCATTCCTTACCTTTATAGATCGATGGGACAATGGCTAATAGAACAATTCCAGCCACATATCCTATAGCTCGCCACAGAGGATAAAATAAGGAGAATAGAGTAATTCCACTAGCGTACTTAGGTTCAGTTATAACGACAATGAGAAGCTCATTTAAGAGACTTTCCAGAGATATCTACACTAGAATAGGCGCGCCGATAAGCATGAAAATACCGACTCCAACAGCTATTATACTTTTAATTAATTGAGTCATTTTCATTTATTTACCACTAAACAGTATTTTTTTATGAGTTAATTTTTGTTTGTTATTATGTTATGGAAGTAAATAAAGATATTACTTTACCTGTAAGGTTATTTTATTAATCGTTTTTTAATAAATTAAGTGCTGTAAATAAACGCTACAATTAAATAATTTTAAAGTTTCTCATTATCTTCTATTTAAATATTTAAATATCACTTTTATTTAATAAATTTTAACGATTTAAAAGAAATATTTTATTTCGAGTAAGATTTCTTTTTTTATATTAGATAAGCCTAAGATTTAAATCTCTAATTTATTTTTATTTTCATAGAAAACTTACTTTAAAATACTTTATATGGTGGTTAAAACATGATAAATCAGATTTCACTTGTTGACTTATCAATCCCGATTTTTTTAGCATTGAGAGAAGGATTAGAAGCTGTCTTAGTCGTAGTAATAATTTTGTTATACTTAAGGAAGACCAACCAAAAGATTTATTATAAATATGTATACTTAGGAATACTT
>JAUWZR010000087.1 GCA_030615235.1 Promethearchaeota archaeon | reverse complement strand
GCTATTCTCCTGTAATTGAACCAAGCACGTGGCGGAAATCCCATCTTAGTCACTTCGGTAAGCGCCTCTCGTTCCTCTTCATTTAGATTAGCATACATATCTCCGCTACCACCAGGTTCTACTGCATCGATGATGGTGGACATTTTATCTTTCAACACGCGCATCGCATGAGCCTGTACCGAGAATACATTGATCATGGCCATTGGTGTTGCGTGAATAAATGGCACCACGCCGTCCCAGACACCAACCGTGTTTTCTATACAGCTTATTGTCTTATAACCTCCACCGCTACCGCCAAAAGCATAACCATAGGGGCGGTGGGAGCCATACATTTCAGAGGCCAAAGCGCGCGAATACTTCACCACTGCCACACTGGTCCGATACCCAGCGATAGTGGGATCTTCCCCTGGGAACATATCCAACCTTCCTAGGTTTGATTCCACAAAATAGCCGCCACTCTCGAAGGCAAAGCCTAATGAGTAGGGAGGATCAGGGTAATTTGGTTTCTGTACAACATTTTCGTTTCCAGACATCGGCATGATATACTGGAAGAACCGACCATCGTATTGCTCCTTCGGTGGGAAGTAGAACGAGAATCGAGCTTGGGTGTCTTTAAATCCACCATGGACGTATCGATGGCGTACGGGCTCGTCCCGCCACTCATCGATATCCACATATGGTTGGGCGAAAAACGGATCCTTTGACTCACTTGTTTGCATAATAATTCACCTAATTTATTTTTCGATATGAAAAAGTTAGATTTTAATTTTTAATTCAATTTTAATCAAACTTTAGGTAATATTAAAGATTTTTCTTTTTTTTCTTTTTATTTTTTTAGTTGGATTTTTACAAGATAGAAATATATTTTTGAATAACTCACTTTATTAATGCTTAGTAATGCCGAAAATTTCAGAATTGAATGAAAGATACACAGATTGGTACTGCGAAGAATTATTCAGAGCATATTTTAACAGTTTAATGGAGTTAGACGAATTGTTGCTAAAGTTGGATTATAATCGAATTTCAAACCAAAAGGAATTATTTAATTTTCTGAATTTTTTGTTAACAGAAAAATTTCCGCATAGATGTTATAATGAAATCTGTGGCAATAAGATATATTTTTCAAATACGTTTGAATTTGCGAGAAAGCATTTAAATCTGACATTAAAAGAGTTTGTTAAAATTTGGATAACACCAAATAATTTAGGAAAAAATAAAGCTCGGAGTATAGAAATTCTATTTTTTTGTTGTAAATGCTATGAAAGAAAATTTAAAGATTAAATTTTAGTCGTACTTTTTTTTGTCGAGCGGAAGGAAGACAAGTTCCAGACGCAAAAATCGGTTTATGCCATAATCTTGGTGGAGCATTTAGCGTGGCTTCAGTTACCATTTTAGGTCAACGAGACTAATTTTAATTTATTTTTTTTTATTTACCTTTTAATTTTTATGTAATAATGTAACTTAAGTTCAATAATTGACAAGAAAATGTTAATCAGAGAGTTAAGAGAATTAATACAAACTTTTGAAGATGAAAAGGAAGTCTCTGTGTTTCTGGAATTGGCTCCAAATTATGGTGTGAAACTACCGGTAAAAATAAAAATTTGTTGGTTAATTTCAGTGTAATCTTTATATTCCATATTCAACACTTGAAATTTGATCAATATCAATAATTATAATTGATAATGAAATTTGAAAAAAAATAAGAAAGCGACTGAAAATGCGAAGAAAAGTAGTTAAAATGAATTCAAAAGCAAAATCAAGAATAATGATTCTAATAACTTTAGGAATCCTTTTCGCTTTAGCACCTATAATAAACAATAATCTCAATATTAATAGGGGAAGTAGCGATGATTATAATTTCAATAACGAAAATTTGCAAACCTCAGCAGTATCGGGAAAAATTCATATTGATAATAATTGGACGGCTGCCAAGAGTGCGGGAATTTGTACGGGGAATGGGACATATTCCGAACCTTATGTCATAGAAGATTTGGTAATCGATGGTGGAGGTTCGGGAAGTTGCATCTTGATTGAGAATTCTAATGTGTACTTTAAAATTGAAAACTGTACAGTTTTTAATTCCGGAAGTGGAACTTATGATGCTGGAATTGAGCTAGTATCAGTAAGTAATGGATTATTAATTAATAACACTGCTTCAAATCATGATAATTGGGGGTTGTATTTAGCTGTTAGTAATAACAACACAGTTTCGGAAAATGTCGCAAATAACAACGATAGAGGGATAGTTCTTATTTACAGTGATAATAACACCCTTTCGGGAAATGCCGCAAATAGCAATACTTTCTGGTATGGGATAAATTTAATAGATAGTGAGAACAACATCCTTTCGAAGAATATCGTAAATAGTAACCTTAATGGGATAGTTCTTCGAGAGAGTCATAATAACACTATTTCGGAGAACATTGCAAATAGCAATATGTATCATGGGATACTATTATTTGACAGTCATTATAACATTTTTACACAAAACATGATAAAAGACAATGGTTTTAATGATTTTGGGGGGGCTCCTGGTTTTTATATTGGAGCAGGAGCCGATACTTCGCATGGGAATTCTATATTTTTAAATTGTTTTATTAATAACAATGTGAATGCATTTGATGATGGTGTGAATTACTGGGATAATGGTTTAAAGGGGAATTATTGGAGCAATTATAACGGCTCTGACCCAGATGGAAACGGTATTGGAAATATTCCGTATATAATTTCTGGAGCTGCGGGAAGCCAAGACAACTTTCCATTAATGAATTGCCCGATAGCTCAAGGTGGAGGATTTCCGATCGGACTGATCATTTTAATTTCGGTTATTAGTGGAGGGGCAGTGATAGGTGTTGGAATCCTATTGATAATTAGACGCAAAAAGAAAAGAATACAATAATTAAATTTTTTTATATTTTTAAATATTTATTTCTTAATCCTCTCTTTCAATATCTTCAAGTATCTAAATCTAAAATAAGTTCCTCTGCGAACTCTTCCAACCAATTTTTTTTAAATAATAGGCCATTCGAGTAATGACAATATTAAATTTTTATTAGATAATCCTCCACGAGTAAATGTGCCTACAAAATTTTCTCGTTTAAACATTTTTTTTAAGACGTACCTTAAAAGGTGCTTATCCAGTAGTCCTTTTTGTTTAGCTTCATTTTGAAATCTATGAGCTTTCAGATGTAGTGAATTAATCTCATCCATTCTATCTTTTAAAAAAGATCTGCCTTTAAAAACGCCCTTCCCTGAAGTAAAGAGAAGCAAATTGTCCATTCCCTTTGTGAAATCATACAATTTTTTAATTGATTGAAATATGAGGGAGATATCTTCAGGTATGTCAGTTTCTTTACTAAATAACATTTGATATTTTGGCATTACTGCGTCGGTGATAAATGCCCACTGTTGTTTTCGTTCAATTAAACTAATTAGTTCAGGAGCGTGTCCAGGTGTATCTATTATATTAAAAATGTATTTACCTGACTTAGAACTAATTGAGTCTTTTAATAGTTCAGCTTGAAACGGTTGGTAGTCTACGCCCCAAGTCATTTGACGATAATCGGGATAATTCTTTTCTTTCTTTAATAACAAATTAGCCAATTTACTTGCAAATACAGGAATCTTAAATTCTTTTTGAAGCATACGACCTCCCCCACAATGATCTTCGTGGTTATGAGTAATTACACACTTTTCAACCGTGTTCTCAGAATCAAGAGATTTGATAAATTCTCGTAAATCCTCTACCCCTCCTGGAGCACCTGCATCAATTAACAATCCGTCAATTAGAAATATAGAAGTCCAAAAAGGCTGTGGCATTAATTTGTTGTCTGAAGACCATTTCCATTCTAGGATTTCATTATTACAATGATATACCTTTTGAGCTACCATATAATTAACATCTGCTTTTATGTCATAATTCTTGATTAGAGTAATTTAATTAAGAGACACTCTATAAATAAAAAATAAAATATTTCTATGATTTTGCTATATAAGTAGTTTAACGAGATTAATTTTATATTATTTTTTTATTTATCTTTTAATTTTTATATGGAACATTCTTCCATGGGAAAGAATAAGTTATTTAGAATTTTTTTTAAGTGAAAACATTAATCATATAGTGATGATATAATGGGAAATAAAACTAGCACTTCAAAAGATTTACGGCCTATAGAAGCGCACACGAAACTCATGAATCGTTGGAAAAATGGAATTCGATTATCTAAAATTCCTGGGATAAAATATTTTTTTAAACGAATTTTTGGACCTAAGACTTCAACTGGATCGCCAATTCCGATTAATGTATCTTTAGGAACTTACGAGAATCAAGTATTACCTCTCGCTATTACGGAACATTTCATCAAAAAAGCAAGTTATATCGTATTAATGGATTGTCCCTGTCGAACCCATAGCAAGTGCGAAAATTACGACATTTCGTTAGGGTGTACGTGGTTGGGTAAAGATGCTGCGAGGCTTGATCTTGAAAAATATCCTGGTGCACACATAGGTACCGTAGAGGAAGCCTTGGAGCGTGAGCGCTTGGCTTACGAAAATGGATTAGTGCCCCATTTAGGCAGACTCAAAGCAGATTCTAGGAGGTACGATGTCCTACCTGACACCGGGCATTTCATGAGTTTATGCCACTGTTGCCCTTGTTGCTGTGTCCTATTTACAATGAAATACTCTGCATCGGTAATTAAAAAGATCTTAAAGAGGATGGAAGGAGTAACAGTTGAAGTAAATAGAGACCTCTGCGAGGGTTGCGGAGAATGCTTTAAAGTATGTATTTATGATTCGATGAAGATGGTTGACGGTAAGGCAATGATTGACTTAGAAACTTGTTTGGGTTGCGGAAGATGCGAAAGGAAATGTCCTAATCATGTTATTACCATTTCAATAGATGATATTAGTCGTGTCGATGAACTTTTTGCCCGCATCGAATCCTATGTCGATGTTACCTGAATAAGATGAAAAAGGTCAGAATTAGAATGTAAACATTGATAAAAAAAAGAGTTGAAAATTATGATTAATTACGGCGATGGAAATGGCAACCAATACATTATTGAACAAGATCACATTGAATACAATCCCGTTAAACCCAAATTTAGTTCAAGTGGGATTTACGACGGAGGAGATCACGTGAAAAAAAGAATTACTCAACAGCAATACAATAAAATAGCGTCATTTTTTAAAGAAGCCATAGTAAATAAGGCAAGTCATATCAAAAATAGAGTGAAAATGTCAGGCGCAATAACAATACAAGAAGGAAATGCCGTAAAATCATGTATTTTAAGCCCTAATTCAGAAGAATTGAATGAAATTGAAAAAATATTAAAGGATATAATTAAAAATTAGAAAAAAAAAGAATAAACTTTGATAAATAAGGGATTCATCTGAAACTGAACTGAGTCATTTCTCCTTTTGATACTTAAATATGTTGTTTCATTGTCTTACAGATGGATTAACAAAATTCTTAGAGATCAGTAGTTTTCTATCTATGCAATTGACTAATTTTGTTGTGGCTTGAACCTCGATTAAAACTAATCATTTGTTGAGTAAATATATCAAAGTCATATTGAATAAACATAGTTCTTTTTCGCATCATAGTTTCAATAAAGAAAAATCTAATTGAAAAAATGCCTTCCTTCCTAATAAATATTGGAACAGCGGTCCATTTTGCGAAATAATAATATTCATTACAGAGTGCCATCCCCTGTTCGAAAAGAACCATTTCCTCATCTTTTAAGACGGATTTAGTGCTAAAAATCTCTTGATTTTTCGAAAAATGCGATTTTCTTACTATACTTAAAGATATTTCATTCTCTACAATCTCTTTCTTGAAAATAATGAAAAAAAAGGGTAGGACTCCTGGGAAATACTTCTGATTTTTATTAAGCCTTGAGGAAAACCATAATTTGGAACTTATTCTGTAGAAATAATAAATAAGAAAAAAGAAAGTGTAAAAATCAATGAAAAACCTGAGGACAATTATATCTGCAGAAAAAATGGATACCAACAAGGAAGTTATAAGAAAGATTACTGAATTCACCATCGTGAAAAAACTACCTGCTTTTTCAATGTTAAAACTTCGCTCTTTTCTAGAGATTGGAAACAAATATGGAATTTTAGTAGTAGTAAGAAGGTCCATTGACACATGCAACCCATAAAATAGAGATCCTATAATCCAAACTATAAAGAATGACCTTTGTCTTAAGATAGAATAAAATCCTCCAATTATACATGTTACAATTATACCAATAATATATGAATGAGATCCTCCTCGATGTTCGAGGTAATTTGACTTAAAAATTCTTTTTAAAGGCATTAAAAATATATCTAAATCAGGCAAAACTGAGAAAAAAATAGCTATAAATAAATAATCAAGAGTGATATCCCTCAAAAAAAGTAGGTACATAAGGGCTCCAACAACTAAATGAGTGAAAATATCCATAATAAACTTATCTTGCTACGATTTTTTTAATTGTAATTTAATAAATAGAAAAATTTAAAGTAATTCTATTATGATATGATATTACTTGTTCTTAAATCCTATATACATCAAACCTAACCAACCGAAAGTGAATGCAAAACCACCAATAGGAGTTAAAAATTCGATCCATTGAATCCCCGTAAAGACGATGAAATATAAACTCCCGCTGAAAAGTATAATGCCTAGCAAAAATAACCATCCAGAAATATTGAGTATTTTCAGTTGAATGTTATTTGCTAAAAGAGCTACAATAACTAAGGCAAAAGCATGATACATTTGGTAGCGTACAGCTTTTTGAAAAGTAATTAGTGTAGCACCAGAAACTACGCCGTCAAGCATGTGGGCGCCAAATGCTCCTGCTAGAACTGCAAAGGCGCCGTTAAAAGCGCCAATAATCAGCCATAAATTCTTTTTCTCCATTTTTATAACCAAAAATTATATGAATATTAAATAGAAAAATCTTCTTAGATTTTAATAATATCTTATTATATTATAAAACCAGTTCACTTTCAAGGACTATACTTAATATTTCGCAAAAAAAAATTTTTACAAGGATTTTTCCATATATAACCAAAAAGGTTGAAATTGTATTGGCACTTCACTCTCAGGATATTTATCTCTTTCTTGAAATCCTGCCGAACGGTAAACATATTGTGCGGCATCTATAAATTTTCCCGTATCAAGTCTAATGGTTGAAAATCCAAATTCTATCCCTTTTTTTAGCAATTCGTTAAGCATCGCTTTTCCATAACCTTTTTTTCTGTATTCTGGCTTAATATACATTCTTTTTATCTCTCCAACATCAATTTTTAGTTTTCTTAATGCACCCATTCCCCCAATTTTTCCCTTTACTTGTAGAACATAATAAATACCCTCAGGTGGTAAATAAGATGACAATTTTTCAAGAGTCTTCTCTGTATATTCTAGGATACTTTCCCCTATTATTGAAAACGTATCAATGCTATATCGTTGCTGCACTTCATCATTAATCCATGTGAAGTATTCTTCGGTTAGTTTAATTAAGTGTGATTTATGCAAACTTACATTAATAGGGATGAATTCAACCATAATATCTTTAGTGCTCAATTATTTAAAATGTTAAATAATTTCAGCAATATTTTATTTTATTTTTTAGGGCACTAATTCGAACTATAGCTGAACTTCGAGAAAATGCTGAATTCTATAACGAGTATTTTATTAAAAAAATCTGACGAAAACATCAAAATTTATAAATATTAGGAAGGTTCTATTTTAATCAATACATCATTTTCCTAAAAAGGTGATTTTCAAGTGAGTAAAGGAAGAAATATGTTAGCGGGTGTATCCCTCATCGTTGCGATAGCAGGAGTAGCAGTGGGAGCATCTTCATTCTTTTCCTTGAATAATTATATCAACGAAACGAATGCATATGTTCTACCAATGGCACGAGTGTATTATGAAGGTCCTGTATATACAATACCTAGTGGAGGGGCATACCTGCTTTTCAATTATAATCAAAAGAGTTATGATACTCATGAAGCATTTGATCTCGCGTCAGATTCCTATACGATTCCTGAAACGGGATATTATAAGGTAATAGCACAGTACAGTATAGATGCGGATGCTGGATATTTCTATATGATATTACTTTATAGTAATAATATTCTGGTTTGTTCCAGATCATCGACTTCAAGTATAAATACCAACACTTTTGGGGTTGCTCTAGCGGATATTATTAATTTTACAATTAAAGACTCTATTACTATAAAAGTGTACCAATTCAATTCAGGAGCTGTGTCAAATAACATTTTTGATGGAGAAGAATATACATTTTTTGCGATAGCAAAAATAGCCTAAAGTCCACTTAAGAATAAATCCAATTTTTTTTCTTTTTCTTTTTAAAATTACATCTACTGAATGGAGAACCAAATTAAAAAAAAAAAAATAAAACTTCATCATTATTAACAATTCTTTTTTCTTTTAGTCAAAAAATATTTAATTCTTAATTTATTTCATTTAATTATGAGTAATGATGGATTTAATCAGTTTAGAGGAGATGTTAATACAGAAAGGATCAAATATATCGCTGATCCTCAACTGAGAAATATCGTAAATGTTTCTATTGCGTTAGCACGCCCTTTATTGGTAAAAGGGGAGCCAGGCACGGGAAAAACTTTGTTATCTCATGCTATAGCTGAATCCTTGGGGAAAAAATTAATTGTATGGAATATAAAGAGCACAACAGAAGCAATAGACGGAGCATATATGTATGATACGGTACAAAGACTAAATGACAGTCGATTTGGAAGCGAAGATCGAAACGTTGATAATGTAAAAGATTACATTACTCTTGGACCTTTAGGCGAAGCTTTTGACTCTGACGAGCAAGTTGTCCTCCTTTTAGACGAAATCGATAAAGCAGACATCGAATTTCCAAACGATCTTCTGCAAGAGTTAGATGTAATGGAGTTTTACATTAAAGAAACAAAAGAGTTTGTAAAGGCTAAGACGCGACCAATTGTTATTATTACTTCAAACAACGAAAAAGAATTGCCTGATGCGTTCTTGCGAAGATGCGTATTTCACTGGATTGAATTTCCATCTAAGGAATTTATGGCAGATATTTGTAATCTTCATTATCCTAATTTGAAGCAAAATCTATTAGAACAATGCCTTAAACATTTCTACGCACTAAGAGCTATCACAAAACTGAGAAAAATGCCATCGACATCGGAACTCCTTGATTGGATCGGTGTTTTGTTAAAAAGTGGAATAAGTTTAGACGAACTTAAACGAAGTATACCCTTTTTAGGTGTACTCCTTAAAAAAGAAAAAGACCTTGAGGTTGCGTTAGAGAAAGTTAAATTTCCAACTTAAGATTATTTTAATATACATTAGAAGAATTAAAATTTTTGATTTTATCTTAAATGTTTGTAGAGTATTTTTATTTTCTCAAGGAAAGATTACCGGTCAGTATAACGGAATATATGGCCTTGATAGAAGCATTAAATAAAGGACTTATCCACAATATGGTCGAGTTTTATTACATAT
>JAUWZR010000276.1 GCA_030615235.1 Promethearchaeota archaeon | reverse complement strand
TCACTTGTTGACTTATCAATCCCGATTTTTTTAGCATTGAGAGAAGGATTAGAAGCTGTCTTAGTCGTAGTAATAATTTTGTTATACTTAAGGAAGACCAACCAAAAGATTTATTATAAATATGTATACTTAGGAATACTTTTAGCGACAATTGCAAGCATCGTCTTTGCTATAATATTCTCAATAGCATTTGGTGGATTTACTGGTATACTTGAAAAGATATTTGAGGGGACAACATTTATCATATCAGGGATTTTCATATTGACTTTAGTTTTATGGGTTAGCAAGGAAGGTCCAAAGATGAGAGAAAATCTCGAAGGAAAAGTGGAAGATTCTATTAAAACTCAAAAGATATTTTCGATTTCGATCACTACATTTATTATTATAATTAGAGAAGGAATTGAATTAGTTCTACTCACAACAGGAGCCGCATCTATAAGTTCCTTAAATCAAGTAAGTGTTATATTAGGGTCTATGATTGGCTTAGCAATCTCGATTCTCATAGGACTATTAATTTTTTACGGTATAAAGTCAATAAACTTGAGAATATTTTTTAAAATAACAAATATAATGCTAATATTATTCGCTGCTGGGTTAATTACATATGGTATCCACGAATTTATTGAGGCGGGAATAATTAACCCGATTATTGAAGAAGTATGGAATATTAAGCATATTTTACCTGAAAGCTTTCCCGATGGAAATCCAGCAACCCCTGAGTTTTTAGAGATTATCGGCGCATTACTAAAAGCTTTATTTGGGTATAATGCCAATCCTGCTTTGCTAGAAGTAATTATTTATCCGGTATTATTAGTTTCTATTGGTATAATTTCAGTAGTAATATGGAGAAGAAATAATAAAGAACTTTTTTAATTTTTATTAACGGAAGAGAAAATATACTTTTACACCATTATTTCAAAAACACTAACACGCTTATCAATTAAATCCTTGGATTTTTTAATAAAATTTTTCTTTTGCAGCTTTTTAAGAGCGTAGGCAGTTGTTCGTTTAGGAAGAAGTGTTTTTTCGAGAATTTCTTGTTGTTTCAATGGACCTCTTTGTTTCAATAAATATAAAATAAATTTACTCGAAGGTGATAATGAAAATAAATCTAATTTTTGTTCATAATTCGCAATACAATATTTATCTTCTACAATCATGTAACCACCTATTTTAAAATTATTTAATTGTTTATTGATTTACTCAATTTATAATAAAATTTATGAATATTTAAGATTTTTGGGATCTGACTAATTTAATTTCCTAGTTAAGCCATTGTTTCAAATAGACACAATTTTGAAAAAATAGTTTAAAATTGAAACTTTTCAAATCTTCCAGATCTAAACGAAAAAGAGAATCAAGTTATAAATTGCACCAAATTTTGGAATATCAAGCATACCAAACCTAAAAACTATAGTAAAAAAACCAATTATTATATTTTTTACTGTTACAAGTAATCTAATTAATTAAAAGGTATAATAGTGCTTGTAATAAAGTATTCATAAAATAGATCGTCCAAAATTTCTTTTTTATTAAGAGAACTCTATTTTTAATTGTGCTTGTTCGATCCTAAAATCTATTTTCTTCTCTATTAAAATTGAAATTTATTATGCAAAATTTGCACATATCTTTATAACACTATCTGTTGTTTTTTCTCTTTAAATTAAGAAGAATTTAATTCAAATTAGTCTTGAACTTCACCCTTAGCATTATATTTAAAACAATCTAATTTCTTGGGATATTTTTATTTGAATCTACCTTCTTCTTTTCTTTTTTTAAATTTTTTTAAAAAAGTAGAAATTTGATGTTAGAAGTTACCACATCCATCACATTTACCGTCAAGATAGGCTTCACAGTCAACGCAAATATTACCGCAATTATCCTCATTACTTTCGTTGCTAAAAAGATTGAGGGGAAGATATTTTGGTAAAATAAAATCCGAACCGAAAATTAATGCTGAATGTAATAATCCTTTTTTATTGGTTGGACCACAGTGATTTACATATCTGTGTAGGATATCCAAATTCTGTCCAAGAACTCCCATTATTAAATTATATTGACCAGTGACTTGTGTTAACAAAAAAACCCTTGGACATTCAGAATAAGAACTTATAATACGTTTTATTTCGTCATAATTGCTCCATTCCATGAGTATAAACAGTGTTTTATAATTAATTTCGTTTATATTGATATTTCCTTGAACTTTAAGAATGTTATTGTCTTCTAACTTTGAAATTCTCTTAGCAATTCCTGTATGGCTCATTGTTTCATTGTCATTTTTGAAGATAATATCTTTTAGACTAGTTAAACTCTCTCGACCGCTATTAAAAAGTGCTTTAACGATTTGTTTATCAATATTATCAAACTTCATAATTTAATTTGGTTTAAAACTTAGTTTAATTCTTTTGTTATTGTTTATATTTGAATCATATAATTAATTTTTCCTTAAATTTTAAAAAAGAATTAACAACCTACCCTTTAAATCTTCTAAAATTACATTTCATTAAGGTCGAAGATTACACATTGTCTAAACATGTTTCAATACTTCTATGAGAAAAAAAAATTAATACTAACCAAGTAAATATTCATAATTAATAGTGGATTTCCTATTGAGAATAATGTTCTGATTCAGGATGCACTTCTTGTATAAATTTAAAGTCAAAAATATCGTTAATTCTGAGCTCCTTTTTAATATAGCCCAAATCTTTGAGGGATCTTACAAATTCCATTGTAGATTTAACATATCCTTCTGAAAGAGCTATACAATATTTTGGGGATATTTTCAATACTTCTGAAACATAATTTAAAGTTAAAATCTCAAAAGTGGTTGATATAATTTCAGCTGCCCTGGTGGGAGATTCC
>JAUWZR010000187.1 GCA_030615235.1 Promethearchaeota archaeon | reverse complement strand
AGAGGAATATTTAATTTTGATGTTGCTAATGCAAATCCTAAGCTACTGTTATTATCGCCTAAAACCACAACAAAGACGGGAGCTTCTTTAATCAAGACTTTTTCAAATTCGATCATTAACTTAGCTACTTGTGAAGCATGGGTCCCACTTTTTACGTCAAGGTTGAAATCGGAAGGGCGGACATCTAACTGCTCGTAAAAAATCTTATTCAAGTTATAATCGTAATGCTGACCACTGTCAACGATGATGTTATTAAAATGTTTATCTAACTTCTTTATAATTTGGGAGAGACGAATAATATCTGGTCTAATTCCAATACAAGTTATTATTTTCTTCATATTTTTTTAAAAAGGTTTATGATATATAATTTTAATATGTCTTTTCAACTATTATAATTTCTCTTGTAATCATTACCAAAGAAATCCCTTTATGGTCTTCCTTTTTTTCAATAAATTTAGATGAAATTTTTTGAGAAAATAAATAAGCAAACAAGCGAAAATATTAAGCGTTAGTTTCCTTAATATAATTTTGGAATATCCATACTCACGGTTATAGAGATTAATAGGGCATTCAAGAATTCGATGTTCTGATAATTTTGCTCGAAGAATTTGTTCAGTACAAAAAGCATAACCTTTAAATTTTGCTTTGCTGAAGAGAGGGATGAGTTTTTTATCAAACGCGCGAAACCCGTTTTGGTTATTCATAATTTTAATACCAAAGAAGAAATGAAGAAATTTCTCGATTAACACTTCGCCTAGTCTCGTAGCTATGGGTAAATGGTAGTGATAAGAGCCTAAATACCTTGAACCAATAGTATTGTCTGCTTCTCCGTCAAAAATTGGTTTTATAAGATCAAATATATCAGCAGGGCTGTGTTGTCCATCAGTATCCATACTTACGATGACATCTCCAGTTGCATATTGCATTCCCGTAATAATAGCATTGCCGTATCCACTATTTGCGAGATGATGGATTATTTTAAACTGCCCATATCCATCTACTTTTCTGATTTCATTTAAGCTATTATCAGAAGAATGATCGTCTATAATGATGATCTCAATACTTTTATTCCGAGGGAGATCCTCTAATATTGACCGAATAGTTTTTTCTTCGTTATACAAAGGTAAGATAATAGATAACACAACGGATTTTCTAATATTTTGGTGTTCCTTTAAATACATATACATTTCTTGAAAATCTGAAGCATTTTTAGAAGATCTAATTCTAACACTATTGAATGTTGTTTTATTTGAATTCTCACGGTTTAACAGCTTCAAAATAAGACCTTAAGAGCATTTAGATTAAATGATAACAGAAAAAACTACAAATGAGTTAATAAGAAAAGAGCATAATACAATTTAAATTTAATTATATGATTTTCGCTTAGGAATTCTATATGTTCGTATTATTCCATAGCATTCATGCCAAATAGAGGGAAAATCTCATTGATAACCTTATCTTTAGTGTAAAATTTTAAAAAATTAATGAATCAAAATTGAGTTTAAAAGATTCAGTCTTGATTGATAGGGTTTGAATAATAAAGATTTTTTTGCTTAAATTATGATATAAGTTTGGGACTGCGTTCAATAAAGAACACAGGGTTAACAGTATTTATGTGTCTGGTATATCGAGCATAGGAAAAAATTTTCGGACCTTTAACAGCTTTTTTATAAATCTGAATCTGTCCGGTTTTTAATCTTTTGAAAATTGTTATATTCAATTTAACTAGAATATATTGAAGGATGCAAGAGAAGAGGTTCATTGTTAAATGGGTTAAAATGATATTTGAAGCTCCATATTTTCGATCGTATACTTTAATAGGGCATTCTTTTATTCTATAGCCTTTTATTGTAGCTCTGATAATCTGTTCAGTACAAAAAGCATAGCCCTCGTATTTGAAATCCTTAAAAATAGATATGACCTTCCTATTAAAAGCCCTAAAACCATTTTGATTATTCATTATTTTTTTACCGAAGAATATTTGGATCAATTTTTCTATGAGTAATTCACCTAATCTAGTTGACACAGGGAGTTTATAGAAATAGGATCCTAAATATCGTGAACCAATTGTGTAGTCAGCTTCGTCGTTTAAAATTGGTTTAATCATTGCTAAGATATCGTAGGGACTATGTTGCCCATCTGAGTCCATTGTTACTAATACTTTACCCCGCGCGTTGTTTATTCCGGTAACAACAGCAGCCCCGTATCCGCGGTTTTTGTCATGTTTAATCACTTTAATTTCCTTGTTTTCGTCAATTTTTTCAATTTCCTTTAAACTGTTGTCTTTTGAGTGATCATCGACAACAATTATCTCTATTGAGTTTCCTCTTGGTAAATTTCCTAAAAGCTTTCCAATTGTATGTTCCTCGTTATACATAGGTAAAATGATTGATAATAGAATCTGATCATCTTTAGATTTAAACTGATTAATAAATTCATACAAATCGAGAAATGAGTCTTCGATTGGACAAGAATCTTCGAGACCCTCTATTAAGGACGACGAATGACATTTAGAATCTAAAGCTTTCAAAAACGGCTCCTTACTTTTTTTAATACGATTTAGGGTTTTTTTTAAGTATATGCTATGTTCATTAATAATGAGATAAAATATAAACTTATTTCCATTAAAATTGGGATAATTAACAGTGGATTTCTAATAAACTACAATCCATATGAGGTTTGCCATTTATATTGATTTTTTAGTCCTACATCGATATTTACTTTTGGCGAAAATCCCAGTAATTTCCTCGCTTTGGATATATTAGAATGGGTAAGCTCAACATCTCCTTTTTGTTTTTCGATGTATCTTATTTTTTTCTGAACTCTTGTTATACCATACATTTTATCGACAAGTTCGTTAACTTCGATTGGAGAAGAGCCACCTAAATTGAATACTTCTCCCTTTGCACTGTCTTTCTCTCCTGCGAGGATTAAACCATCAATAATATCTGAAATATAAGTAAAATCTCTTTTTTGAGTCCCATCACCATATATTAGTATTTCCTTATTCTGTTGCATTAAATTAAAGAATTTTCTTATCGCCATATCAGGGCGCCCTCGAGGTCCGTATACAGTATAAAATCTTAATGAAGTAATGGGAAGATTATATTCCTTATAATAAAGATCTGCGTAAATTTCCCCACATAATTTAGTAACGGCGTATGGTGATATTGGACTTTTTGGATGCTCCTCGTCGACTGGAGTATATACGGGATTACCGTAAACTGATGAAGAGGATGCATAAATTACCTTTTGTATTGAGGAAAATTTAATTGAGTATTCAAAAACATTTACAGTGCTTACTATATTGTTATAAGTTACCGCTGAGGAATTGTTGATAGAATATCTCACACCCGCTTGAGCAGCTAAATGAAAAACATAATCGACTTCGTCGTGAATATTAGTTAGAGTTGAATAGTTAACTAAATCTCCTTTAATTAACTTATAATCACTGTTTTGTGAGTACTTGCTCAATATATCCTTTAACTGTTTCTCTTTACCGGGATAATAATCGTTATAATTATCTAATAAAATAAGTAAATTGTCGTGTTTCAAGAGCGTTTCCGTTAAAGAAGAACCTATAAAGCCCGCTGCTCCAGTTATCAGTATACATTTATTTTTAATCATAATATTATGAAAACTAGTCTTTATAAGAATTTTTCTTATTGGACTTTTTTTAAAGTTTTGTTGAAGTAGAATAAAAAACAAACCTTTTGTTTAATGATGAATGATTAACTTCTTGATTATGTACAATTTTAAGTTAGGATTAATAAAATCACTTCTTCACGTACGTAAACACTTTAGTTGCTATATGTTTGTCGTATCACTTATTTCTGTAGCATTTTTACTTTTAAAGTTAATAAGGATTGATATTATTTTTAATTTCGACAGTATTATATCACTTAATTCATTTTTTAGTTTTTTCTGGACGATTTCTTCAATTTTTATTATTTTATTCTTACCATCATATCCTATTTTCTTTACAATCTATAAAAATATCAAATTTAATGCATTAGAGAAGTTTTGTTTAACAATAGTTATCAATTTGAGTTTTTACATTATTATAGGATATTTTGGAAATGGATTAGGGTTTGCCCTAAATCTGTATTTTTTTTTTTCAGTATTTCTTAGTTTCTATTTCGTACTATTGATTATAAGCTTGATTTTAAATAAGAATAACAAAATTGATAAATTATTTTCTTCAAAATCTAAGAAAAACCATTCATTAGATAACTATGAAGATTTCCAGGTTTTTGAATACATCAAAAATAAACTCTCCTTAAATGGAATCTTGTTGATAATTTTTGCGGTTTTGCTAATCACAGCATTACTTCTTAGCGTAGAGATTTTTGGTGGGACTGATCCTTGGTATCATATTTTAATTATTAGAATAATTGTAAATGCTAATTCTTTACCACTTAATGAATATTTCGGAGCAATGGGTTTTCACATAATTGGTGCTGTGTTTCATCTATTTTCAGGAATAGACTTATTATTGTTCCCTAATAGCTTTATATTATTTACTATCCCTTTAACATCACTAATCGTGTATAACATCATAATGAGAGTATTTTCAAATAAATCGTTAGCGATATTTGGCATTTTCATCTTGTTAATAACTTGGTTGGGTTTCATTAATCTAACAATTCAATATTGGCCTTCTAGTATAGTGTTTATTCAAGGATTAACTATTTTTTTTCTGTTATATGCTAGACTAAGAAATTTCATCAAAGTAGAGAGACCTTCCTGGAAAAAAATCTTATCTAATTTACCTTTTACTTATGTGTATATCTCTATAGTTTTTATTGGGCTATATCTCTCCCACTCTCTAATAGCGTTAATATTTCTTATCTCGTTTGCTTGGATTTACCTTATATATTTGGTTAGAGACTATAAGCGAGGTTTTGATTTTATGCTATGTGTTATACTTTTCGTTATTTTTCTAATTTTATACATATCTAACATTAGTACGGGGCATCTGGTAGTATTTTACTCTGCTTTCACTTTA
>JAUWZR010000077.1 GCA_030615235.1 Promethearchaeota archaeon | reverse complement strand
GTTTCATGTTGAGACGCGACATAAAATCGGCGAATTTTATACACCGTCAAACCTTGTTGAAAAAATGATAAATGAATCCTATAAAATTGGTTTAAAAACATTAGATCCTTCTTGTGGTTCTGGTAGTTTTTTAATAAAACTCATAGTTCGAATTTTTAATTCTGGTAATAATGAATCAGTAAAAAATGAAGCAATAAATAACATTTATGGATTTGATATCAATCCTTTAGCAACCTTCACAGCAAAAGTGAATTTTTTATTGTTATTTTTGGATTACTTCAATGGAGAAATTAGCAAAATGCCGAGAATTAATATCTTTTTAATCGATTCTCTCTTTCCTGAACATGCCAAGCCAAAAATAGAAAAAGAGATATCAAAACTTAACAAATCAATTGATTTAATCATTGGTAATCCCCCCTGGCTAACTTATAAAGAAATTAATGATAAATCCTATCAATTAAAAATCCGTAAATTATCAGAGACATTAGGAATTAAACCTTCAAGCCAATATATTACTCATATTGAACTGGCATCCATTTTTTTCTTCGCAATACCCCTAAAATTTCTAAAAATTAAGGGAATTATATTTTTTGTTATGCCCAAGAGCGTGTTGAATGGAGATCATTGCTTTAAGTTCCGTAGATTCTCTATATTTAACAAGATCGTAATCTGGGATTTCCCAAATAACTATTTCTTTAATGTTAACCATATCTGTTTGAAGGCTAAATATGTAGGTACAAGATCGGAAATAAAAATTACAGAAAAATATCCGATTAAAGCAATGATATTTGACAATAATCTCGAACTTCAAAATGAAACAAAATATTCTAGTTTTGAATACGACGAAAGAGGAGCCAAAATCATTTTGCCCGAAAAAGAGTTGAAATTTTTGGACACGCTTTCAAAAAGTCCTTACAAAACTAAATTCTTTCAAGGAGCAACCCTAGTACCTAGAGCACTCGTTTTCTTTAAAATAGAGAAAATAAATGACGATTTATTAGAAATATCTTCCGATTCCGGTGTAATTACGCGGGCTAAGAAGGTTTGGAGATATAGTTTTCAAGAGAAATTGATTGAAAGTAAATTTGGATTTAAGTCGTTTTTAAACAAAGATTTGATTCCTTTTTACATTAAAGAATTTAAAAATGTCTTCTTACCCGTGAATGAGTCTCTACAGTGGGATGAAAAGCTTCTTAATAGTAATCCTAAAGCTCTAAGCTTTTACACTGAAATTAATAACTTCTACAAAAAAAATAAAAAAGGAACGAGCAATATTGATACACTCTTTTTAAACTTGAATTACTGGAACAAATTGACTAAACAAGCAAGTAATAAACAATATATTGTTGTTTACAACGCAAGCGGCTCACGTTTAAAATCAGCTGTTATTGATAACGAAGATAACGGCATTATTATTTGTTCTGAAAATTATTATTTCTCTACCAATTCACTTAACGAAGCACATTATCTTTGCGCAATTTTCAATTCTCCGGTATTATCAAAAAACATTAAGTTGATAAAATCAAGTAGACACATTCATAAAAGACCGTTTTCTTTCCCATTACCGATATATGATAACAATAACGACACACACCGAAAATTGGCTAAAAAATCTAAAAAATACCAATCCATCGTGCAAGATTTAGTATTTAATAATAAAAACATTACATCTGAAAAAGTAAGAATTTTTATCAACCCAAAATTAATTAAATTGGATATTTTAACTAAAAAAGCCGTTTTTCAGATTTAAATTAATTTTGAATCGAACCAATGAACTGTTTTTATCGAGAAAGTGAATTTTACAAAAGTTTATCTTTCTTAAAATATTTATTTACTCGATTAAGAGTGAAAAAGTAAGAACTATTTAGTGAATTAATAAATTGAATTTTAAACAATTAGGAATTAACGAATTTAACGTTAATGCTTTAAAAAAAATTAATATTTTAAAACCCACACCTGTCCAACAAAAGTCTATACCTTTAATTTTAAAGGGCCAGAATATTATGGCTCAAGCGAGGACAGGTAGTGGCAAGACTTTAGCTTTTGTACTTCCAATTATAGAAAGCCTGGAATATAAGCGCAATGAAGCTTTAATTTTAGTCCCAACGCGAGAGTTAGCGAATCAAATTTACGAAGTTATCAGAGACTTGGGGAATTCAAAGGTAAAGGCATTTCCAATATATGGAGGTGTTTCTATCAATAACCAAATAACAAAATTGGAGAACGGAATAAATATAATCATTGGAACTCCTGGAAGAATAATCGATTTATACAAA
The DNA here is from genome assembly GCA_030615235.1 of Promethearchaeota archaeon. Taxonomy (GTDB): domain Archaea; phylum Asgardarchaeota; class Lokiarchaeia; order Sigyniarchaeales; family SOKP01; genus SOKP01. The sequence goes on along the minus strand of JAUWZR010000077.1, from coordinate 7,835 downwards.
AGAAGAAAGCTAAGGTTAAACGACATAAGATTTGTTGTTGTCGACGAAGCTGATAGGATGTTTGATATGGGTTTTACTCCGGATGTAAAATATATTTTAGATCAAGTCCATACGAATTATCAATTTATGTTATTCTCTGCTACTTTTGACAACAGAATCAGAGAATTAGTAAAGAAGTATTCTAAGAATAAATTTGAATTTCTTGATTTGAGTAGAGATACCTTAACTGTTAGGAATACGAGACAATTCTATTACATGATAAATAATTATAGAGATAAATTTAAAACATTCATCAAAATCCTAAGAAGAGAAAAACCTGAGCACCTCTTGGTCTTCGTAAACACCAAGAAAACAGCTTCTTGGTTAACTAATAGATTGAAATCCCGTGATAATTTCAACTATAGAGTAGATCTCATTTCGGGAGATTTGTCGCAATTTCAAAGAGAAAAGATTTTAAAAGCATTCAAAAACCACAAAATTAATATACTGATCGCAACGGATGTGGCTGCACGGGGCTTAGACATCAATAACATATCCCATGTATTTAATTACGATATTCCTAAATATCCAGAAAATTATGTACATCGAATAGGAAGGACATCTCGCATGAATAAACTCGGAGTTGCTATAACCCTATGTGTTAAAGATGAATACGAATATCTCTGCCACATCGAGGGATTAATTGACAAGGAAATTAGGTTAAGAACCATAGATTCCCAAGAAAGAGGAGCAAAGGTTCATTATCATAATCCTTTTTACTAAAGCTAATTAAAAAGAAAAAACTTTTTGATTTACAAAGTTTAATAAATAATTATTATTATTAGTTTATAAAATTAAACTTGTCTTTAATTATTAAATGAGGTCATAACCAATGCCAAGTAGACGAGGAGACGGAACTCTTGTTTTCAAAATTTGTTTTTACGGCGCTTCACTGGGAGGAAAAACGACCGCATTAGAATGGGTTTATCACCGAGAGGGGCTTGCAAGTGGAGATATGCAGCAGATCCAAGATCCTACTGGACGTACATTGTTTTTTGACCGAGTAGTAGCTAGAGTGTCAAATGTGGTCTTCCAGGTTTACACCGTTGCGGGGCAGCGCAGACATAAGTTCCAGCGCCAGACTGTTCTGAAGGGGACCGACGCAGTGATACTCACATGGGACAGTCTAATAGATCAATGGGGGGAAAATATTTGGTCTCTCAAGGAATTACTTAAATTCTATGGAGATAAATTAATTCCAGCAGCACTTTTTGATCCACCTGAAGTACCAATAGTTGTTTTAGCGAATAAAAGGGATTTAGAAGATATAGTAGAGATTTCTAAGTTAAGGCAAGTACTAGATACAGCAAAACTTAACCACTGCTTAATTTACGAAACTATAGCGATTACTGGAGTTAATGTAAAAAGAGCTTTTGTTTATGCCGCTCGACAAGCAGTGCTTAACCACTATAAGAAGCTATCAGGTAAATCAATCGAAAATCCTTAGATTCTAACTTTTTTAATTTATCTTTACCTTAATTTTAATTAAAGAATAGTTATAAATATACAATCTCAGGACTAATTGTGTCTCTGGTAATTTTCAGATACCCATAAGAGGATATCACTGTAAATTTATTATCTATAGGTGTTGTTGTTCCGGGATTAAAGAATAGAATTCCATTACTTATTTCATTAACTGGTCGATGAGTGTGTCCAAAAATCACAAGATCGTAATTGGAATTAAGTAGATCTAGTTTTTTAATCAATCGTTTTATTATAATATTTGGACCACCCATTCCATGAAGCATCAAAACACTATGATCATAGATTTTAAATTCTAATTTCTCGGGTAACTTTTGCGTTAAATTAGAATCAGAATCCATATTACCTCGGACTGCTACGACTTTATCACTCCCAAACATCTCAATTAGTTTCTCATATATCTCAATAGAGGTGAAATCTCCCATGTGAAACACATAATCAACATTCCTGTTTTTAAAATCTTCAAATAAAACATCAGGTACTTTGTTTGTACTTTGGGGGACATGCGTATCAGATAATAATCCGATTAAAATTTCTTCTTTATCTGTTTGAATCATTCAAAAAACCTTGACTACTTAGATTACGTTAATATTAATTCATACAAAATTATTCTTCTTGACTTTCTTGCTTTCGTATTCTAAATTTGACGACTTTAAGGGCAAAATTTACGATTTCTTCGACATTTTTCCATCGTTCTTCGTCGAGTTTTCCTTTCATCCAATAATATAAATCTTGTTCAATCGGAACGGTTACATATATAGGTTGTGATAACTGTGCTTCTTGGGAATGTGCTTTATTCATGAGCCAAGAAATGATGTTAGAAATCAATTTAAAGTTATCCATAGCGTGTATACCATATAGAGCGTGAAAACCAGAAAATAGAGACAAATTTCCAATAGCTACAATTTTTCCAAGACCATAGTGCCCTATTGCGAGTATAGGGGCCTTTTCTACCGGTTCGTCAACCCAATCCTCTCCGTCAAAAATCTTATGCCACGCTGATTCTCCAGAAGAGAATGCAATTGCAGAAACATCAATGTCTTCGGTCTCGACAGATTCGTCGATCTCAATGGTACAGCCATTAGAGTGAATAATTTGGGTGATATCTCGCGTAATAAAATGAGTCTTAAAATCCTTGATTATTGGTCGAGAAATGTCTTTTGAAAAATTTTTATTATCGAAAAGATGATCGGGATTGAATTTAATACCAAAATTTTGAGTTAATTCGTTTAAATTATTTTTATTTCCCAGATCTCCTCCCTTATCATTTACAATAAGAAGAGATCCGCCATCTTCAACATACTTGGTTAAATATTCAATTTCTTCAGAGCTAATATGAGAATCAGCAATTGGAACTCCAATTATAAACAAGTTGTAATCTGCTAATTTTTCATAAGTAATTCCTGCTTCAATTTTTCCCAATTTTAAATCTGAATTGAGTAAATATTCTATAAAATCATTAAAGCCAGGATCCTCAATATTTAATTTGTTCTGATGAGAATAATCAAAACCAATATTAAATTCAGTCTTCATAAGTCAAAATCCTTTATATGAATATCAATTAATATATGATATTATTTTATTAGATTAAAAATTAATTTAATTATGCGAAAAAAAAATTATAAACAAGTGGAGAATAAACCCGCAGTATTAAGCGATGGTACTCCTGTCAAAAATGTTTATGTTAGATGGTTAATTGACGATGAGCATGACGGGGCTAAAAATTTTGCTATGAGACGATTTGAAATTAAGCCTGAAACTGAAGTACCTCTTCATAGTCACCCCCAAGACCATGAAATTTATATATTAAGTGGTAAAGGGAAGTTTTACAACGATTCTGGAACAGAAGAAATCGTTGAAAATGGAGATGTTATTTATATTTCCCCAAATGAAAAGCATGGAATTGCAAATCTTGGTAAAATTGATTTTATATTTTTATGTTCAGTTCCATATCTGAATGAATAGAACTCTAATAGGAATATCATTCTTTATTTTTCTTCTTCTTCTTCTTCTTCTACTTCTTCTATTTCTTCTACTTCTTCTATTTCTTCTACTTCTACTTCGTCAGTTTTTGTTGCACACTTACCAATTGCGACAACAGAATCATTAGCATAAAGTTTTATCACTCTAACGCCTTTAGCTTTTCTATGAGTAATTCTTATCGTGTCCACAGGCACTCTTATGACTTGTCCTTGCTCTGTACCTATCAAAATATCCATAAGTTTTGCAATTTTTATTGCAATAACCTTGTCTTTTTTTGAGGGATCTAAAGTAATATTTTTCACTCCCTTAGCAGCACGACCCGTTTTACGATATTCTTTTAAGTAGGTTCTTTGTCCATAACCCTTTTCAGTCAATGTCAGAATAATGTTATCATCATTTACGAGTAAGCTATCAATTACTTCGTCTCCTTCCCTTAATTCAGCGCCTTTAACACCCATAGATGTTCTTCCTAATTCTCGTAATTCTGATTCGTCGAATCTAACAGCATAACCTAACTTGGTTGCTATAAAAATATCTTGGAGAGCGTTTGAAAGTCTTTTCACGCTTATTAACTCGTCGTTAGGTCTTATACGTTGGGCTCTTACACCTGTAGATTTAAATTTTGAAAACAGTCTTAAGGGGCTCTTTTTAATTATTCCGTTTTTAGTGGTCATAATGAGCATTTCATTCGTGTCAAAATTATGAATAGGAATCATCTCGGATATTCTTTCTCCTTCTTGTAGTGGAATCAGATTAATAATAGGTTTTCCTCTAGCAGTGCGTTGCTGTAATAGGATTTCAAAACATTTTAATGAATAAACGCGACCTTTAGATGTAAAAATGAGGATGGTATCGTGAGTATAGCAGACAAACAAATTGTCTATGATATCTTCCTCACGTACGGTCATTCCTTTTTTTCCACGTCCACCCCGCCCTTGAGAACGATAATCTTCTACCGAGATTCTTTTTATATACTGATTTTTTGTAAAAATTATAATTGTTGGCACATTTTTTACTAAATCTTGTCTCTTAATCTCTTTTATGTCTTTATCCTCTATAATTTCGATTCTTGTTTTTCTGTTATCCCCATATTTTTTACTTAAATCTGTTAGTTCTTGCTTAATAATATCTAATCTTATTTTTTTGCTTTCTAATATCTTTTCATATTCGTTAATGTGTTCATTCAGTGTCTTTGCTTCGTCCACTAGCTTCTGTTGCTCTAAATTAGTCAAACGCGATAATGGCATGCTCAGTATGGCTTGAACTTGAATATCACTTAATTTATAGGCGACTTTTAATTTTTGTTTCGCATCATTGATATCGCTAGCACTCTTTATTATTTTTATTACCTCATCAATATTACTTAAAGCAATTAAAAGACCTTCAACTCTATGGAGTCGAGCTTTAGCTTTTTTAAGGTAAAACTGGGTTCTTTTAGTAGTTATTATGAGGCGATGTTCAATGTATTCGTCGATAATTTCTTTTAAATTGAGAATTTTAGGCTGTTTTCCATTGTTTATTAAAACTAGATTATTTATGCTAATATTAGTCTGAAGTCTAGTTCTTTTAAATAAAATGTTTTTAAGTATTACAGGTTGAGCATTTTTCGTTAAATCGATTACAATACGCATTCCTTTCCTGTCAGATTCGTCCCTTAAATCACGTATATCTTTTAGGATTCCATCCTTAATTAGTCTCGCAATTGATTCAACAAGAGTTGTTTTATTCACTAAATAAGGGATTTCTGTAATAATTAGGCTATTTTTATTTCCTTTAGTCTCAAGTTCTACAGTACCTCTCAAAGTGAGACTTCCCGTTCCAATTGAATAAGCGGTGTATATACCGTTTGTATTTATAATAGTTCCTCCTGTGGGGAAATCAGGACCCTTAATTATTTCCATAAGTTCCTCTACTGATATTTCGGGATCATCAACAGTGGCCATTATTCCTTGGCATACTTCGGTCAAGTTATGCGGGGGCATATATGTTGCCATTCCAACTGCTATACCTTTTGTTCCGTTGATTAAAAGATTTGGAAGCTTGGCAGGTAAAAACACAGGTTCTTGAAGACTATCGTCAAAATTCGGCTGAAATTCTACTGTTTCATTATCTAGATCCTCTATTAACTCATTAGCTATTTGTGCTAACCGTGCTTCGGTATAACGCATAGCAGCAGGAAGATCTCCGTTAACTGAGCCGAAATTTCCTTGAGGGTGGATTAATGGATATCTCATAGAAAAGTCTTTCGCTAAGCGTACTAAACTATTATATACTGCGGCGTCTCCATGAGGATGATACTTACCCATTGTTTCTCCTACGATTCTCGCAGATTTTACATGAGGAGTATTGTAAAACTGATTATTATCTGCCATCGCATATATAATTCTACGATGCACTGGTTTGAGTCCATCCCGTACATCAGGAATAGCGCGTCCGACGACGACTGACATTGCATAATCTATATAACTACTCTTCATTTCATCTTTTAGTAAAATCTCTTTAATATTTTCTACAGTCATATTCACAACCTAAACCTAAATTTTAATTAAAAAAATAAAAGAACAAATTAAACGTCTAAAACATTAACCTCATCAAAATTGGCAAAAATAAACTTTTTACGGGATAATACCTCTTTACCCATCAGCTTCGTGAAAATAAGGTCGTTTTCAATATAATTATCGTAAGTAACCTTTTTCAAAAGCCTTGTTTCCCGATTCATTGTCGTGTCATATAATTCTTCGGGGTTCATCTCACCCAAACCCTTATATCTTTGGACCTTTACTGATTCTATATTCTTTATGTTATGTTTTTTCTCTAATACTTCAAGTTTTTCTTCTTTTCCTTTATCTGATAAAACATAAAACTTATCTCTCTTATACGATACTTTATAGAGGGGTGGCGCAGCTAAATAGAGAAACCCCCCATCTATTAGAGCTCGCATATATCTGAAAAAGAATGTAAGCAGGAGAGTTTCGATATGTTTTCCGTCGATGTCAGAATCACACATGATGATCACCTTATGATATCGCAATTTACTTAAATCTAATTCCGGTTCTGTTTCTTCGGAATCCTCATCGTCTCCATTACCGTTAGATGTGCCATTTGCTTCATTAAGTCCTTGGATTCCCACTCCTAATGCTTTAATAATTGAAAGAATTTCATTATTTTGCAGGATTTTATCCATACGAGCTTTTTCTACATTTAATATTTTACCTCTTAAAGGTAATATTGCTTGATAGGTTCTATCTCTTCCTTGTTTTGCTGAACCTCCTGCTGAATTACCTTCAACTATGAAAATTTCACATTCTTTTGGATCGTTTGACGAGCAATCAGCTAGTTTGCCAGGCATTCTCGCGCTATCCAATACGGATTTTCTGCGGATCAATAATCTCGCTTTTTGGGCAGCTTCTCTTGCCAATTTTGCATTAATCGTTTTTAATACTATCTTTTTAGCTATTTGGGGGTGTTCTTCTAAGTATTGAGTCAATTTATCAGTAACTATTTGACTTACGATTTGCCTAACATCGGGATTACCCAGTTTGATTTTTGTTTGGCTTTCAAATTGTGGATCTGGCAATTTAACAGAAATTACAGCTGATAACCCTTCTCTAGTATCAGCACCGCTTAAGACATGTTCTTTATACTTCTTATCCATGAAGTTTTCAACATACGAATTAAACGTTCTTGTAAGTGCGGATTTAAATCCTGTAAGATGTACTCCTCCCTCAACGGTATTAATTGTATTAGCGTAAGTAAGAATATTAGATTGATATGTAGTATTATACTGCATCGCTAAATCACAGTAAATAATTGAACCTTCTTCATTTTTGGACGACTCGCTTATGTATATAATGTCATCATGGAGAGGCTGTTTATCTTTATTCAAATAGGAAATAAATTCTTTGATTCCACCCTCGTAAAAAAACTCTTCTTTTTCATCTTTAATTTTATTATGGAGCTCAAACCGAGCTTGAGGAGTAAGGAACGCAAGCTCTCGCATCCTATTGGTTATGGTAGAAGGATTATAAATTACTTCGTTTTTGTCAAATTCAAATATTGTATCATCTGGATAAAAAGAGATTTTAGTATACGATTTTCGGTTTTCTATTTTGGTTATTTCTGGTTCTGATACTTTTTTTCCTTTAGAAAACCTTTGTTTGTAGAGTTGTCCATCTCTACAAATTTCAACATCCATCCATTCTGTAAGGGCATTAACAACGGAAAGCCCAACTCCATGTAAACCTCCGGAGATTTTATAGCTTTTATTATCGAACTTTCCTCCAGAATGTAAATGTTCCATAATTACTTCAAGGGCAGGTTGATTATATTCT
>JAUWZR010000016.1 GCA_030615235.1 Promethearchaeota archaeon | reverse complement strand
GATTTTTTGAATTGTCATCAATATTTTTTTTTGATTTTCAATATATTCCCCTTAACGATTGACTTGATATTTTTACCTGATAAGATTATTTTTGCTGTTGTTTTTTGGTTTTTTTTGAAAAATTAAGACTTTAGCTATTTCAAAGCCTACCCTTACTTCTCTGCAAATAGCACACAACTCGAAGTCCGACCAGAAGCCACTCTCAAAGCCAAACAACCTTGCTTAAATCAAGATTTAGAAAATTTAACAACCCCGAATCTTTAAATATTAAATTAGCTTCGAGAATTTCAATCAATCAACAAAAATTAAACAAAAATCGAGGTTTTCAAAAGCTGAGGATCACAAATTGTATTTTATGTACAGAACACGCAATAACTACTAAAGACGGGATTTGTCCTCTATGTTGGCACGAAATCTACGAGGGAAAGGAGCCTACCCTTTCCAACTACATAGCGCTAGACATGGGATTTGAGAGCTTCCCAAGATCGAAGAAGGGAATTTAATTTTAACTTTTTTTTTATAAACCAAGAGTCCAAAACCTTTTTCATTGTTATCAGTCTTAAATAATCTTACATAAAATAAAACTTTTGAAAAATAAAAATAAAAAAAAATAAAAAATTTAATTGTGGATTAAAAGGCCATCAGAATAAGAATGAATGCCACCATTATGATCGTTCCGCTAACTGGTGTCACCCAAGTATATACTACAAAGCCAATTATTAACACGATCCACCATGCAAAGGGCACCCTCACATCTATATTAGTTTGCAAAGTTAAAATTAATATTATTGCAAAGATTAATCCAACAATAGAAAAGGCTACATTTGTAGGTGAACCAGAAATAAATAGCATTACGGATTCATATATTAGGTAACAAGCTCCAATTAAAGCGACAATTTTGGACTCCGCATAAGTTTTCTTCTGACTTAAAAATTCTAGTAATGCTGCTATTAAAACTAAAACACCCGCTAAATAAGAGCTTCCAGCTAAATATCCAAATAGTATTAAAAGAACCCCCATAATTAGCAGAATCCACCATGCAAAGAGCACCTTAATTTTTTTCGTATCAACGATTTCTAATGATATAAAGATTATAGCCGCAAAGATTAACCCTATTACACCATATAATATATTTAATACATCACTTGTATAAAAATATGATATACTTACTTGAATTACGACTAATGCACCTATAAGAGCAACTACTTTTGAAGCTGATATTCCTACTTTTGTTGTTTCTGTTGTTTCTCCCATAATTTTTCACATACTTGTATTTAGAAATTGATTTTTTTTAATTTCAAATAAAATTGAAATTATAATTTAACTATAAAGATGTGTTTTTATACTTTTTCTTACTTTGTAGAAGTTTAATTGTTTTAAACTTCAAATCCTATTAATTTAGAATAAATAATAAAAAATTATTATAGTAATAATAATTTCCGAAACCATAGCTAATGGTTTGTCATCTTGCGACTAGTATTTTCTCGCAAGAGTCATTCCTTCGGTTTAATTTTTCTTTTGTTCTTCTTTTGAATCTTTTTTGTTCTTTTCGGAACGCAGAGATTCTTTAATTGGATTGCTGCCTAAATTTTCGATTATTTCTGAGACTCTGGTGACTTCTTCTTGAAATTTTTGACCTTCAGCTGCGCTACAATGGAACATTTGGATTCTATCGGGAGAAACGCCCGTAGTTTTTAAAATTTCTTTCGTATACTTCACGTTTCTTGCTGCTACTAAATTACCTGTTTCATAATCGCATTCTCCTTCGTATCATCCAGCAACAATTACTCCATCGGCACCCTTTCCAATCGCGCGCATCATAAGTGAAGGCGTTACGCGTCCAGTACAGTTGATTCTTATAGGTCTAATCGTAGAAGGGTATTGAGCGCGTATCGTACCAGCCATATCTCCAGCACCATAACCTCATTTCCAGCACATAAATGCTAAAATCTTTATTTGGTCTTTATTATTTGTCGCCACTTTTTACACCTCTCTATATCTCTTCTAAAATAGCATCGATTTGTTTTTCATATTGAGGTTCACGGTAGTATCTTAGCGTAATCGCCTCAGAAGGACAATTAGCTAAGCAAGAACCGCATCCACGGCATAATATCTCGTTTACTTCTGCTCCGTCAGCTAAAGTTTTAATTGCATCGTAAGGACAATTTAATTCACATAGTCCACACTTCGCACATCTATCTTTGTCTACAGTAGCTCGAATTAATAAAATCCTATATTTATCCTTCCACATCAATCGTGCTAAAGAAGATGCTGCTGCTCTCCCTTGAGCTATTGATTCACCTATAGATTTAGGGCTTTGAGAAGCTCCTGCAAGTACGATACCCGGAATTTTTGTATCAATTGGATTTAATCGAGAGTGAAATTCCTTGAAGAATCCATCTTGGCTCGTTTCAAGCTTTAAGATTCCTTTAATTTTTTCTACTCCCTTTGCGGGCACCATAGCGCACGATAGAATCACCATATCATACTCAAGTTCTTTTAATCTTGTGCTACTGAGTGTGTTTTGGATAATTATTTTAAGATTTTGAGTTTCTGGGTCTTCTTGAATTTTTGAGACATTAGTTCTAATGTATCTAATACCTTCTTTTCGTGATGCAGTGTAATACTCTTCATAATCTTTTCCAGCGGCTCGAATATCCATGTAGGCAACAGAGATTTCCATTTCAGGATAATGTTGTTTTATAAGTTTAGAATTTTTGATTGAAATCATACAACATACTCCGGCACTGCAATAAGTATTCATGTTTAAATCTCTCGACCCGACACATTGAATAAATAGTATTTTTTCAGGTTTTTTTCCGTCAGAAGGGCGAACTAGATGTCCAACAGTTGGTCCGTTAGGTGCAAGGATCCTTTCTAACTTCATTTGGGTTATTACATTTGGATAAACATTGTATCCTAAATACCCCGTTTCTGGTTCGTACTCGTCCCATCCTGTAGCTACTATTATTGAGCCAACTTCAACGTCTACAATTTCATCTTCTTGATCGAAATCAATTGCTTTTACTTCACAGACACCTTTGCACAATTCACATTTAATGCATCTTGTCATATCAATTTGGGCTATCGAGGGTACTGCTTGAGCAAAGGAAACATAAATTGCTTTTCTCGGGTTCATTCCTTCGTTAAATTCGTCGTATCCGTAAGCGGGACACACGTCAAAGCAAGCACCGCAGCCATTGCAGTCGTTATTAACATACCTTGCCCTTTTACGGATTTTAACATTGAAGTTTCCAACAAATCCAGAAACATCTTCCACTTCACTATAAGTATATACATTTAACCCTGGAGTTCTTGCTGCTTCGAGCATAACAGGGCCAAGGATTCATATACTGCAATCGTCAGTGGGAAATGTTCGATCTAACATAGCCATTTTTCCTCCAGTTGTAGGATTTTTCTCAACCAAATGGACTTCAAAGCCTTCTTCAGCCAAATCTATTCCTGCTGATAATCCTGCTACGCCACCACCAATAATTAAGGCTTTCTTAGTGATATCTACCTCTTTGACTAGTATTTTTTCTAAAACACTAGCTCTAGCAACACCAGACCGAATGACATCCTCAGCGGTTCTTTGTGCCCCTAGTTTATCTTGTCTGTGGACAAAACTCGCGTGTTCTCGTATGTTCACAAATTCCAAGTAAGAAGGGTCCAAATCCATAGATTCTAGTACGCTTTTAAAAACAGGTTCGTGAGTTTTTGGGGTGCAAGATGCCATAACTAACCTATTAGCGTTGTTCTCGATCATTTTTTCTTTAATGAATTCAGCTCCAGGTTGTGTGCACATTGCTAAGTAATCTAAAGCTTCAACTACATTTGGAAGCGTTTTTGAATATTCTGATAGAGCTTTGGTATCTATTATCTCAGCGATATTAATACCTCATTGGCATACTGCCACGAAGATTCTTGGTTCATCATTTTCAGTCATTATTTTGTCTTTAGTTTCTACCATTGCATATCATTCCTTTTGTTCCTTTTTGTTAGTTTCCTCCAATAATTTGTAATAATTGTTATTATGAATCTTAATATTTTATTCTAATTTAAAATATCTGATTAAAAAAATTAACTTTAAATTAAAAATCTTTTATGTGTTTTTTAAGTAATTGAATAAAAAAAAGTTCGATTAAATCAAATTTAAATAGAACTTCTACGGTTATTGAGATAGAGATGTTATTAAATTTATTACAAATGGGAGGTCCTCTAGATGGGAAGACTATGCTTCTAATCCTTATGGCTGCTTTTGCGGGTGGAGATATCTTGTTATTAAAACTTGGGTTAACAATAACTAAAGCTCAAAAAAGAACAAGAATGAAATGGGTGGCGGTAAGTTTTCTAATTCAATTTGGAGTAATTTTTATTATTAGTTCTCCTATGTTTTTGTTAGGATTCGCAGGGGCGTTCGATGGAGACCCTGGAGTAGTCATCCCTATAATAATACTTTGTACTTTTATTGACTTAAATGTAATTAATGTTATACATCAAGTTGGCCTTAAACGTTCGTTAATCGTAGTATCGATAATAATCCTTCCAATCGTTTTTATTATGGCTAATATGGGAACCGTTCTCTCAGGTCCCACTGGATTTTAATAATTTTTTTTCACAAATTAACTTCTTTGTTAATTTTTTTGTTCATGTCAATGATTTCGTCTCTCGCAGCTTCACCATACTTATCAGGAGAGAAGGATTCCTTTTTATTGTACGAATATATTATCCCTCTTGACGAATTTACAATTCCCCCCAATCCATTATCGTTAAAACCATGTTTAATTTCTTTCGCTTGAGCACCTTGAGCCCCAAACCCCGGTATTAATATATAGGAATTTTTAACTATTTTCCTTATTGCTTTTAATTCTTGTGGGTAAGTTGCTCCTACTACTACCCCCAAATTATGAAAATTAGAAATTTGTTCAAGGTTTTGTCCCCACTTAGAAACTAGTTTTGCCATGTGGATATAATTCCTTTCCAGTGTTATATGATCTACTATAACTTCAACATCAGAGTCGGGAACATTAAGGATCCTAGCGCTAAAGATATCTTGAAAATCTTTACTACTAGGATTTGAAGTTTTTACTAGGATAAATAGACCTTTCTCTTTATAATTTAAATAGGGTTTAATCCCATCAAATCCAAGGTATGCGTTTATTGTACAAGCGTCAGCATTATAAACTTTAAACGTGGAATACGCGTACGCTTCCGAAGTTGAACCAATATCGTTACGCTTTGAATCTAAAATGACAAGCAAATCTTTTTTATGGGCGTATTTGATCGTTTCTTTCAACGCTGCTAACGCCTCATATTTCTCGTAAAATGCGATCTGCGGTTTTACAACGGGGATTAAATCAGATGTATGATCAATAAGATTTTTGTTAAATTCTAGAATTATTTTACTCGGATCTTTTAACTCATCTATTAAATACTTAGGAATTTCGCCTTCCTTATCCATTCTGGGATCAAGTCCCATACATACTACGCTTTTCTTATCCTTTATAGACTGAATTAATTGCTCAATAAAATACATATCTAACTTTAGAAGCTCTTTTTGTGTAACTTGTCATAATAAATGAAAAATTTGCCAAAATAAATGGAAATTATTTGTCATAATAAATAAAAAAATCATATTAAAATCCCCCTCCTCTTTATTATTCAAGGTTTTTCAGTTTTTTCATTTATCACTTTCAAACTATTTCAATTTTAGCAAGTTCCTCATTTTCATAATATTATCTTTTTCTTAATTAATAGAATATATTAAAATTTAAAGCATTAACCAAGTTTATTTTTATGTCAATTCTTCTATGTTTAGCTATTATTTAAATGTAAAAGAAAGGAAAAAAAGAGATATAATAAAATAAATAAATGCCAATTAAGGTTTTAAATTCGCAGAAGCGAAAAGTAGTCGAATTTACTGATAAGATAACAGTAAAGATTCAATTTTATTCAGAATTTCTTCCATACTATCTATGTTTTCCTCTTTAAAAGGTTTTAATACAATCTTAAATTTTTTTGTCTTTGTCTTACCCTTTTTTTCATATTCAAGGTCAGTTTTATACAGTATGAATTTCTTCTTTTTTTTAATCTTATATGGATTATTAATAGGATAGAAATGATCAAATTTAGTTAATTCCGCTTCAGAAAAATCATCGCCCATTTTTTTTTGCATCATTTGTCTGAATGATTCGTTTGATGTGTCTCCTACATAGGACTGTATTGTAGCAGATCGACTAAAAGAGCCTAATCCTATTAATCTTAATTTAGTGATATATATAACACCATAAACCGAAGTACCAATCCCAGTAACTGAACTAGTAGTAGCTGTACTGAAAATTTGTCCAAAAAAACAATATTCAATAGGTTCATGCTTACTTAATGCATAATTTTCCATAAGAATCTTATCCATTTCCCATAATTTATTTATTGAAAGTACTTTTTGTGCATAGCGCCTAAAAAGAGAGTAACATTTGCTCAATGTAAAAATAGTGTCTTCTATGATCAACTTCCCATAGAAATCGTAAAAATCTGGAAGATTATTCTGTTTTTCTGTTAATACATCAAACATCGCTTCAGCAAATTGCTTCTTTTTTCCAGAAATTATAATAGCTCTCAGATCTTCGAAACTCAAACTCATTAATATTTCTCACTTATTCGTAATTATTTTACTTTTTTGTAATTTATAAATTATTTTTATAGTAATTAATTTTTGTATAGAAAAAAAAAAATTATAAAACTTCATTTAACCATGGAATTATCCTTCTCATAGTTTCATCTATATATTCTTGAAATAAAAAGTGAGTGGCTCTGGGTATAATTTCGAGCTTCTTCTCATCGCTTGTAAGTCTGTTGTAAATTTCTTTCATATATTCAACTGGAAATAAGCCATCTTCAGAGCCATTTATCAACATTACAGGATTTTTAATTGTCTCAATAGGATTTGGCATAGCCTCGGAAAGTTGGGCTTTCAGAGAAGTAAGAGTATATTTCATTGAGACCAAAATGTCTTTCTCTAAATGCTCAATTAATTTAAACCCGACATCTGAGGATGTTAAACTTTTCGGTGGTAAATAAGAAAAAACATTTATACTGACTTTAGGTGCGATTTTTGCCATAAAAGGCACAAGGGGTGTCAATAGACGTTTTATCCCTTTTGTCTTTGCAATTTTTTTATATGCTTTTTCATTAAAAATCGCAGCATTATGACACACAGCGGCTTTTATTCTCGGATCATTTGATATACTATAAAGCGATGTGATCCCTCCTAAACTTGACCCCATAACCGCAATTTTATCTCCAAATCTTTCTAAAGCATACGAAACTACGTCATAAACGGTTTTGACATGATGGGCCATGGTAAAATGTCCTCTTTTTCCTTCACTTAATCCATGCCCTCTCATATCAGGCATAATAATTCGAAAACCTTTTTTGAATAGTTTATAACAAAATTCAGCATAAAATCTACTATAAACTGAGGTTCCATGAATAAAAATCACTGTATTCTCTAAGTTAGCTCTATTATCATAAATATCTAAATGTATTTTTAATCCATCCGAAACAAGAAAATCCTCCTTTATTACCTTTTTTATCTCATTTGGATTTGTACTTAAAACAAAATTAAACCAATAATCGTTATACGCTAACTCTAATTTCTTTTTTTTCATATTCGTTAAAATGTCTCATTATATAAGTATTTCTTTAAAATTACATTAATCATTAAATTTATTAATCAAATCAGTGAATTTATGTAAATAGACTTTACTTCATTAAAGTTTCTTTAAATTGTCTTACTACCATGTTTAAATAATCTGTTTTACATGTATATTATAATTATTGGATTTATTTACAAGATTAATCATAAAAAAAAAAAATAAGGTTTAGCGATGGGATTCAGTCCTGAGGAAATTGGTTTAAAATTTCATAGAATACGTTTAAATGAAATATTAGAAAAACTCAATTTATAAAGAGAATTTTAATAAGAATAGAAGAAGTGCGTTTATCGATAATAGATTGAATTATATCTTCAATAAAATTCATCTATTTTATCTATCAAATCCATTCAAATCATCATTTACAAAAATTCTTTAGAGTTTCTCTAAAGCAATAATGACTGTATAACTCCCAATTTAAATATTTTTACGAAGTTCTATTAAACTTAAACCTACTCCATAACAGTAAAGTTTATTGTTAATAATATTTAATTTATTCAAATAACATTCTAATTAATTAAACAATTCTCTTAATACAATAGATATGTTTTTATTTAAAGGACCTTATAAGATATCACCTAAATAATATGAATTAAGTTATAGAATTTAAATATATCTTATTATATTTTTATCTCTTTTAGCAAAATTATATATATAGTAAATCTAACGGAAAAGCTTATAATTTCTGACTTTTAAACATATTATTGACAACAGTTAGCCAACACATTGGGAAATTGATTTTTTTGGATTATTATACGAGAGGTGATGCTGATCCTTTAAAGGAGGAACAATACAGTCCTCTCCAAGGGCTTATTAACAGGTATCCTGATAGAGTACTGAGAATAGGTATTGCTGCGGAAAATAGACCAAAAGAGAAGAGAGTCATTTTAAGACCTCAAGAGCTCAGGGCGCTTTCTGATAAGCGTGAAAATTTTGAAATTTTAGTTGAAAGTGGTGCGGGAAAAGGTATCGGAATAAATGATTCAGAATACGAAAAAGTTCACGCTCAAGTAGTAGAAAAAGATAAAGTTTATGCGTGCGATATTGTTATAAGAATTAGTGAACCAGTGGAAGAAGAACTCAAACTCATGAAGCCAGGAGCCATAATTTTTTCAATGCTCCATCTTCTTGGCAATCATAATCTAAGAGATTTATTAAAGAAATATAAAGTTATTGGCATACCCATGGAAGAAATTAGAGATCCTTTTGGAACACGCAAGATTGAAGCCCTTCATGAAGCAGGATATCTTGGCATGAAAAAGGGCTTTGAGCTGTGGGCGGCTGCCGGAAAAAATCGAGACCTCTCTAAATGTGTGGTGAAAGTAATGGGTTATGGCCCTGTAGCATGGGGCGCAATAAGATTTGCTGCAAGGAATTTTGCTTCAGTCACAGTTCTAAATAAAAAAGATTTTAAAGAAATGGAGAGACTTATTCCAGGAATAGATATATTAGTTAACGGAATTAATTGGCCCATAGAAGAGCGGGGCAAAACAATTCTTATTACTAGAGAGATGTTAAAACTTTTTAAGTCTGGATCAGTAATACTTGATTTAATATCTAATCCTGAGGGACAATCGCCGATAGAGACGATGCATCCAACGAGATTAGATGACATTTCCTTTGTTATTGATGGCGTGATCCATACATCTTGTTGGGGGTGGCCAGGACTTGATCCAGAAGGAATATCAAAGCGCTATAGTATTCAAGTTGCTCCGATACTTTTGGAGATTGCTGACGGATTGTTAGATTCTCTTCCGGACTGCATTTTAAAGGTTATTGTAAGGCCACAATCCTCATTTTTTTAATCCTTTAAAGACTTAAAAATATGTCTATGTAACATTTTAAAGATGTTTTGTACTTAAAATAGCGACTCACCGATTTTCACGAAACTCGGGAGGATTTAATTAATATTTAGGAATCTAACTGTATTAAAAAGCAATACAAATATAAATTAAGTGTATTTTCTGCAAATACGATATGGGAAAATGTGTAACAGATAAAAATGAATAAAAAGATTTTATTTTTAGGAAGGGAAAGTAATTTATAGTTAGGATTGAATGAAAAACAGAAAGATTTTGAGTTTAAACAAGGCTATAGTGGTGAGATGTCTTATGTTATCGATGTTATGAAAAAGAATGGTATTGATTTTAAAACTCATTTTTTTGAGATAGGAAATGATTTTTCAGGATTATCTGATATTTTTTTAAAATCTGGGGCGGATATTGTTTTTTGTGATTTTTATCATAATTTAGCAGAAGGTGATAAGATAAAATGGATTTTTGATGAGCTTGAAAAGTTGGGGATTCCCCATTATTTAAGTTCTAGTGATACAATGAAGCTAATGTTTGATAAGATTTTATGTCAAAAAAAATTAAAGAGTTCTGGAATTGGAGTTTTGCCTTTTATGAGTGTGGATGTAAATAATATTAATAGTCTAGATAAGTTTTTGGCGAAACATAAAAAAGTAATTTTAAAACCAACTCAAGGTTATTCCAGTGTAGGCATAGCTGTTTTTGATGAGGTTGATAAAGCAATTAATCATTCAAAGATTTTTAAAGAAGAATATGGTGATTTCATTGCAGAAAAGTTTTTAGAGGGTAAGAAGGAGTATCAAATATTAATTATAGGAAGAAAACCAGAAATATATCCTGTTGAAGTAGGAATTCCATTGGGAAAAGTTTATGATGAAGGTATGAAAGAAGAACATTTTTCGAGAGATCGTGTAAAGTCTTTAGATATTTATAACAAGTTAATTAAATTTAGTAAAATTATTAATGATACAATTGGAATGCTTGATTTAGCAAGAATTGATGTTATAAGTGATTCTGATAATAACTTATATCCTATAGATGTTAATGGTATCCCTTATCTTGCTAAAATTAATCCACATAGTGGAGAAAATGCAAGTTTGACTCAGATTGGAAAAATTTTTGGAAGATCTTATGAATCGATGATTATGGAAATTTTAGGGCTTTATTAATTTTTTCTACTCTTTTCTATAACCATATTTATATTACTCTCCTTACTACTACACCTCTTTTCATAACTTTAATAAAATATTTTATTTAGAGCCTCAATATTTACATAGGCTCTTTTTATATTTTCTCCTACATTCAAGGGCCCTCTAGCAATAATTTCAATAATGTGAGGAACTATTAATTTACTATACAATTCTGAAGCTTTTTCTGGATTAAAGTTTGGCCATCCCCAACAGCAAGTATGCCAAACTCCTTCTTCTTGATATTGGTTGCTGTCTAAAAATGTTGGGCGACATGTTTCGATAGGAGAATGTCCAAGTGGATTAACCACCAAATCAACAATAACAGACCCTTGTCTAATGAATTTTCTAATTTGTTCTTTAGTAATGATTAACTCTTTTCCTCTTTTCTCAAGAGGCCAATTAACACAATTAACTAGAATATCTGTCCCGGGTAAATGTTTTTCAATTTCCTTCATGTGTCTTTTGTTAAGGACAATAACATCACTACCAGCTCTAGCCGCATAGGTCATAGCACCTCTAGCCAGATTACCATAACCTAATAATTTAACCACACACTCTTCTGGTTTTCTCTCTGAAAGCTGATAGCCTAATTTCATTCCATTTTCTGCTGTAAGTTCCCATAGATATACTGCTCTTTTTCCGAAATCATCAATTATAGAATCAAGTTCCAGACCAACAATTCGTTTTTCTTCCAAGTCAATCTTTCTTTGAGGAACACCCTCATGATGGAGCATGCTCATGGAGATATTACCGGGAATCATCATTTCTAATTCATTTCGTGATATCTCATTTATTCTTACAACCAAACTCGATTTATATGCTGCTAATCGATCTACTATGGTCGCTCCAGCCACTATATAGTCTTTATCATCAAAACCTACCCCTTTCCCTGCGTTAGTTTCAATGACAGCCTCGATTCCTAAATCGGTTAAACTTTTGATTTCTTTCGGCCTTAAGGCCACTACACGATCATATGGTCTGTTTTCAGCAACTAATCCTACTATCATTCTTTCTTTCCAATTTTTTTTAGAATTTAAGCCTATCCACCATAAATCTTTTTTTTAAAATTTATTCAGCCTAATCTATTTCCTTATTATCTTCTGCCGCGCTCCTTTCGTGGATTTCTTCCTTAATTTTTTTTATTGTAATTCCTTTAAGTTTAATGAATTGATTAATTAGTATACCGGTGGAGATAAGAATTCCAATTAAGTAAAACACCTGAATAGTCCAGAAAAATAGCTCGATAGATGTAAAGAATACAAGTTTGAATGTGTAAGACAAACATGCGATTGTTGTAATGCAAATCATAGAGATAAGTAAAGCTATTCTTTCATAAAACTTAGGCTCACCCTTATCAAAAACAATTATTTTTAGCCAAAAGACTATACAAATAAATGCTATAGGTGTAAAGATAAGCGAACCTATGGCAATAGGGATAAGCAAATACACTGCAAATTGATTTCTCCAAAGATCTAGGACTTCTCCTAACGTCATCTGATCTAGAATTTGAGCTTTAGCATACTTTCCTCTCCAGTTAAAGTATCCTTTCTTCATTTTTCGTCCTATTTCTTTTGTTCCTCTCTTCACACGCTTAATTATTCCCATATCTACAGCTTCCTGAAATTCTTCTCTAATTAAGGGAATTATATATAATGTTAGCATTAATGAGATGATACCGTAAAGAAATACTAGAAGATCAAGCCAAGATTGTATACCTGTTGGGGGTATTGCAGGAGGTAAGCTTGAAATTATGCTATAAATAGCGTATCCTATGAAAATTCCTGGAACTATCACTTGAATAATTATAAGAGCCTGAACGTGTTTTTTAGTAAATTTTTCAGTAAAACGACTTAGAATCCACAAAATACCATTAGAAACAGTTAGTATCAAACCAAAACCAGAAAGAAGCTTCATTGTCCAAAAGAAAATTAAGAAAGTAATATTCAACGCAATAAATCCAAAGATGAATTCAAGAATCATTAAAATAGCAGTTGCAACTAAACCAATTATATAAAGTATATCAAATTTTTTGAGATTTAGATTCATAAATAAGAAATATTCCTTAAAATCTTAATAATTTTCGTGTTTTTTGACTTTAAGTCATATTTTTCATAAATAAGAATTATGTTTTATAATAAAAGATATGATTAATTTAGGTTTAGGATGCTGATTCATCAATAATATCATAAATTTTATCAATGAGAGAACTAATTTTTATTGTTTCTTGCGCTTCAGTTTTCATATTTTTTATTGTAACTTCGTTTTGTTCCTTCTCTTTTGGACCAATGATCAAAACAATTAAAACTCCAAGTTCATTAGCTTTACTCAATTGATTTTTAAGATTTGAAAATCGATAATCTACTATACATGGAAAATCTTCACTTCTTACCATTCCAGCAAGTTTTAAGGCGTAATCTGATACATTTTGTTTAATTGAAGCAATGTAAATAGTGTCGCTATAATCAGGTTCCCGAATTTCTTCTGGGATTAAATTATATGTTTTTAGAAATAAAGAAAACATTAAAACACCCATTCCAAATCCGGTTCCAGTTATTTTTTCATCAGAAAATAGAGAAAGTAGGTCATCATAGCGTCCACCACCAAAGATACTTCTAATATTTTCTTTTCCTGTATCAAAAACTTCATATACTATTCCGGTATAATAATCCAGACCACGTGCAACTTTAGGAGAGAACGTACAATACTCTGTGATCTCAGCATCTTCTAGAAGCTGTATAAATGAGGATAACTCTTTATACCCTGTTGTATCGTAAAATTCTTCAGAAATATCTTCAAATTGGTTTAAAATTCCTTTTAAACTTGTCGCCTTTTTTAACTTAGATATACCTTGGATAATTATCTCATCTTGAAAATTATCTAATATATACTTCTCATATTCAGAGTCTTCCATTTTATCAGCTTTATCTAAAATTTTGTAAACTAAAGGTATTTTTTCTTTAGGGACATTCAAAATTATTTCACAAACAGAATCTATAAAGCGTCGATTATTGTAATGAATCTGAAATTGCTCTGGTGTAGCACCAAATTCTGAAAAAATGTCAATGATAATATTAAATATTTCTAAATCAGCATAAAGACTTTCTTCTCCTAAAATATCCATGTTGATTTGCTTGAATTCTCTTCGCCTACCTTTTTGTGGCCTTTCGTATCGATAACATGTCGGTACTGAAAACCACCTTATAGGTTTTTTTAATTCCTGACGCTTCGCTGTGATCATTCGCGCTAACGAGGGAGTGAGTTCAGGAATTAATATTAATTTTTCTTCTTTTTTCTTCTCAACTATAAAAGATTGTTCATTTACTAACTCGTCAGAGGATTTAGCGGCAAAAATTTCAATAGGTTCTAAACTAGGACTCTCGAATTCTTCATAACTATATAAATCCGCAACATCTCGGATAGTCTCGATTATCCAGTTTGTTTCCCGTAAATCCGAAGGATAATAATCTTTCATTCCTCTTAATGGTTTAGTTGATAGTTTCTTAGACATAATATTGTTCACTTAAATTAGCGCTAGTATTATTTAAAAAAGCGTTTATTTACAAATATCTTTTTCGTTTTTATTGGATTAAGGAAGGTTAATTTAAGCTTTCCTTTTTCAATACAACTTAAGATAAAAATCTATTAAAATAATTAAGCGTTAAAATAATCATGCCAGATATTGAAATAATTAATCCGGGAACCCCCGTTGCTGGACCATATAATCCAGGTATAAAAGCGGGTAATTTACTATTTATTTCTGGTCAAGGTTCGGCTCAATCTGAGGAAGATATTAAAGAACAGACTTTAGATACTCTCAATAAAATAAAAACAATCGTAGAAGCTGGAGGTGGTAAAATTTCTAACATCGTTAAAGCAACCGTATTTTTAAAAAATATTAAAGATTTTAACGAAATGAACATTGTTTACAAGAAATTTTTTAATGATAACGGCGTTTCGGAATCTTATCCTTCAAGAGCAGCAGTGGAAGTATCGAGTTTGCCTTTCCCTAGCATGCTGATAGAAATAAGTGCAATTGCTGTGTTATAATTCAATATAACTCGTTTTTTAATCCAGAAATGATTCAGATTCCCATTTCTTTTTTATTTCTTTTTTAATAAAATCTAAAAAGCAATTTTCATGTAATATCACTTAGTTAATTATACCGTAGGTTGAAAACAATTTGATTTTAACATCTAGTTATGATGAGCTAAAAGATTTAGTAAGTAATCAGAAATTTCCGCTAGCCATTTGTGATCTTGATGCTTTCATTCAGAATTTAGAGAGGGTTGGCAAATTTCTCAGAATAACAAAAAAGAGTTTAAGATTATGTACTAAATCTGTCAGGGTTCCTGAATTAGTAAGTAAAGTTGAAAAAGAAGATTTTGTTAATGGTATCTTCACCTATAACTCAGCTGAAGCCTTATTCTACGCAGAAAACTATAAAATTAGAGATATTTTGATGGGATATCCAACGATGTCTAAGGTCGATGTCGAAGAATTGTGTCAAGCGGCAAAAATAGATGGTGTAAAGATTTCAGTAATGGTAGATGATACTAAATAGATTGATCTTTTAGATGACTTTGCAACTAAGAATAATGTTGAGTTTAATATTTTGATTGAAATTGATGTTGCTGACAAATTATTGGGAAGAAATATCGGCGTTTTTAGAAGTCCGATACGGGAACCTGAAGTTGTAGTAAATCTCGCGCGCGTAATTAGTAAAAAATCTCAATTGCATTTTCGAGGGATTATGGGTTATGAAGCTCAGAACGCGAGTATAGGAGATGACAAAATGTTGTTTAGATTTGCTAAGAAGAGATCAAGAAAGCATGTAAATATCTGGCGACAAAATGTTGTAAATGCCCTCAATACTGCTGGATTTCAACCAGAAGTTGTAAATGGAGGAGGTTCAGGATGTTATCAAGAAACAGCTACCGAGCCCTCTATAACTGAAATAGGTATAGGATCATTACTTTTTAAATCGCATATTTTTGATGCAATTAATTCTTTGAACGAGTTCTTACCATCTATATTTTTTGTACTACAAATTGTTAGAAAACCGCGAATAAATATTGCCACTGCATTTTCAGGAGGCTATGTGAGCTCAGGTAGTGTGAGAGCATTGCCTATATCGGTTATTCCAAAGAATTTAAAAGTATCTAAAGACGAGGGTTTTGGAGAAGTTCAAACACCCTTTATTTTTGATCCAAAGCAAGTTGAATTGAATCTTGGAGATCCGATATTTTGTAGGTTCGGTAAAGCAGGGGAACCATTAGAGCATTTTAATGAAATATTAATTTACAGCAAGGGTAAAATAATAGATAAGTACAAAACCTACAGAGGATACGGTAAAAGATTTTCTTGAGTAATCTTTAAGAAAAAAAAAGATAAAAAATTGAAATTAACTTAATATAAATCTTTAACGACAAAATCTAAATTGAGTTCTGTTAAAGTTTCTTTGAGAGGGTAACCAGTTTCAGGATTCCAACCCATTTTTTCACAATAGCCTTTATAATCTTCTAAATAATCTACAGTTACTGTTCTTTCAGATATTTTATTTTTAATGATATCTATACCTTCTCGTAGTGTGAATGCTTGTCTCAGAGTTTGAATTCTTTGACCTGTTTTAATCGCTTCGGCGATGTCTAAGTCCCATCCTACAACTGCTTTAACTAATTCTAATAGAGGATATTTCTGAAAAAGATACACAAATTGGCATAGTCCAGCGCTATTAGTAAATTGCCAAATAGCTGTAAAAAGTTTTTCAGCTTCACTCCTATCGTCTCCTGGACGTTTATATCTTCTTGGGAGTGTAATTCCCTCAAATAATCCATTGGGTTTAATTATTGGCCCCATTACGAAAAGATCTAAACTTGCTGTAGTATGCTTACCTGGTGTTGGATCGAAAGCAAAAGTAGTTCCCATATTTTTATAAAATTTGGGTGAATGCATGCCGAATTCTTGACCCAATGAGTGCATTGCATATTCTGAGCCCTTGCCTAGTTTTTCTGCAGCAATTTTAGAGCCGTCTGCCAGTAAATCACCAATTCCTTCCCGATTTATCATTTTAATTAATAGTGCAATTATACTTTCTGAATTTCCCCAAGTCAACTCGAGTCCGTCAGTATCGTCCTTAGAAATTAAATTATTTTCGTAACATTCGATTGCGAATGCAATTGTCGCCCCAGCAGAAATAGTATCAATTCCAGCTCGATTACACAAGTCGTTCGCTTTAAATATTGACATAAGATCGTCGTTGAGTAATAAATGTCCAAAACTGGCACAAGTTTCATACTCTGGTCTATGAGTTTCTTCTAAATCCACTTCTGGAACTTTCATGATTGCCCCACAACGAACGGGACATGAGAAGCATCCATATGGTTTTTGTTTATACTTATCTATTTCAGCACCTGATATTTTAGATAATTTCTCAGGTGGAAAATCTTCTTTTGTTCCCCCCCAATTCTTGCAGGGAGTATCTCCTATTTGAAATGAAATATCATTTCCCATTGTAGTTCCTAATGTCCTATAGGCATCAATTGCACCCGCGGTAGCGGAGTTTATACCTTCGTTATAAGCTTTTGTATGTTGGATAAGAGCGTCTCTATCGGCAACCTCAATCTTTCTTGCTCCTTTGAGAACAATCGCTTTAAGTTTTTTAGATCCCATAACCGCTCCAAATCCAGATCTTCCCGCAACTCTAGCTTTATCATTAACAATTCCAGAAATTAAACTTAATTTTTCACCGGATTGACCAATGCTAGCAATTTGAACTCTTCCATATTTATCTTTTAGTTTATCTTCAGTTTGAACAACATCCAAACCCCACAAGTCCGAAGCGTCTATTATTTGCTTATTGCCTTCTATAATAGTTATATATTTTGGGCTTTCTGCCATTCCTTTAATCAGAATTGCATCATACCCGCATTTCTTTATTTCTGGACCAAAATAGCCCCCACAATTTGAATCCCCCCATGTTTTTGTTAGCGGAGATTTTCCTGCGACCATGAAACGACCTGTTAATGGTGCAACTGAACCAGTTAATAATCCTGGAAAAAATCCGAATACAGATTCAGGACTAAGAGCATCTGTTTTTGGGGGCATATTTTCATAGATTAGTTTGGTTGCTAGACCGTATCCTCCTATATATTGACGATAAATTTGTTCTGATAATTCTTCTTCTTTAAATGTTTCACTAGTAAGATCTACCCATAAAATTTTACCTAAAAATCCGTTTGGCAACTTTATTTAACTCCTATACTTTAATTTTTAGAAATATGTTTCAAGTGAAATTTCTAAATAATATAAATATTTAGAAAGTTTAAAAGATTATAACCGAGAAAATTGTAAAATACTAACAAATCATGCCTAAACACCTAGATAACTTTATTATTATGCATCCCGATGATAATTGTGCGACTGCTCTTAAAGATACTTTACCCCAAACTGAATTATATATAAAGGATCGCGTTATTGTTATCATCCAATTTATACCTTTAGGTCATAAAATTGCCTTGATTGATATTAAAAAAGGAGACTTTGTAAAGAAATATGGACAAATAATTGGTAAGGCTACTAGAATAATAAAAGCTGGTGAACAGATACATACACATAATCTTAAGAGTTACTATTTAGAGGTGAAAAAAAAATAGTTGAAGAATTTTTAGGATACGCGCGGCCAGATGGTAAGGTTGGAATTAGAAATAAAATCGTTGTAATACCTTCAGTGATGTGTGTTAATCGGATTTCTCAACAAATTGCGAGTAAACTTAAAGGAGCGGTAGCCCTAACACATCCATTAGGTTGTGGTCAGTTTGGTCTTGATTATAGTTATACTGTTCGGACTTTATCTGGCTTAGGATCAAATCCTAACGTGTATGGAGTTATAGTCGTCGGTTTAGGTTGTGAAAACATAAGTAGTGAATTATTAGCAAAAAATATCTCAAAATCTAACAGAATAGTAGAGTTTTTTGATGTTCAAGAGACTCGAGGTGGATCGATCGCAGCTATAGAAAAGGGTGTAAAATTAGGTAAAAAAATGATTGGTGCTTCTAAAGAAGTGAAACGTGAGCCATTTGATTTCTCTCATTTAACTTTAGGTTTAGAATGTGGAAGCTCCGACTCAATTTCATTTATTTCTGCAAATCCCGTAGTCGGCATTATATCAAACAAAATAGTAAAGCTAGGGGGTACGTCGATTCTTCCAGAATTTACAGAATGGATAGGAACAGAACACCTTTTAACAAAAAGGGCAGTTAATATAGAAGTAGCTGATGAAATTCGATCAATCCTAAATAAATTCTTAGAAAATGCTAAAAAATTAGGAATCGATTTTAAAAATGTTCAACCTACACCAGGGAATATAAAAGGAGGATTGACAACCATAGAAGAAAAATCCTTAGGAACAATAATAAAATCGGGGGAATCCCCTATACAAGGACTCCTAGAATATTCTGAAAAACCTAAAGGAAAGGGTTTATGGTTAATGATTGAACCCGGTTTGGATATAGAATCAATGACTGGACTTGCCGCTGCAGGAGCTCAAGTTATTATCATGACCACAAGTAGGGGTTCTCCATGTGGGAATCCTATATCACCAGTAATTAAAGTGTGTGGAAATAAGCGAAGTTGTGATATGATGACTGGAAATATTGATATTGATGCAAGCAGTATCTTTACTGAAAAAACACGAATCGAAAATATTGCTGAAATTCTGTGGGACAAGCTAAAAGCAACCTGTAATGGAGAAAAGACTAAAGCTGAATACTTAGGTTTTGATGATTTAGCTATTTCAAGAGTAAATACTCTTCTCTCAATTTTGTACGATCGATAAATTGTATTAGAATTAAATAAAAGGATTTTTATCCCTAAAGATTTTATCTTTATATTTTTTTAAAGAAGGAGTTGTAGAGAATAATATTACTATTTGTAAAGATGGACCCGTCTTTAATTCAGATCAATTAAAAAAATTTCCTAAATTTGGAACTTATTCTGATTAATTAATTTTCTTAATTATTTTATTTCCTTTTATAACAAAACGAGTTTAGAATCTTTTAAGATCTAGGGCATACTTTTAAATCTCTTATTCAAAATCCTATTTGTAACTATAATAAACTATTTTTAGAATTAAAGAGGTAAAAAAATGAATCGTACAATTGTATGGGGTCATAGAGGCGCTGGATTTCGACATCCAGTTGAAAATAGCATGTCATCCTTTAGAAAGGCTGTTGAAATGGGTATTGACGGACTTAAAACTGAAGCTCAATTATCCAAAGAAGGAGAAGTTATTCTTAGTTTTAATGATCAAGTGAAACTTAATGGCGCGTCTGTAAAAATGAGTGAATTAACAGTAGAAGAAATCAAAAAGGTAAGGCTCGAAAATAATGAACAAATTCTTACAATAAGAGACTTTTTTGATGAATTTGGAAAAAGCGATTTAATATTTAATTTTGATATTAAAGAAGCACCTATTGGATTAAAAATTATTGAAGTTGGAGAAGAATTAAACCTTCTTGATCGGATTGAAATCGCTAAGCCTATTACAGTTTTTACATCTTTAGAGAATTTTTTCAGACCGTTACGAGAGAAGAATGAAAAAGTACATTTTTCAAACTCTGTTTTTGGCGGGTACTATAATATCTCTGAAAAAAATTTAGAATTTGATGTAATGGAAGAATTAAACATTGAAAT
>JAUWZR010000225.1 GCA_030615235.1 Promethearchaeota archaeon | reverse complement strand
TTAAAAATATCATCGCACAAATAACATTTTTCGGTAAAATCAGGTTTATTGTATTCAATACCCTCCTTTCCTAGTACGCTTTGAGCAGGAGTGAACTTTGCGTTTTCTGCTAATAATTTTAATATTTGACAAGCATTATCACGGTTATCTTGTTGGGATAAATACGCACGATGTTTTTCCATGGTAATTGCAAGTAAAAGAGAATTACCCCTATCATAGTTGGTAGTGTCTGTCCCTAATAAGGAAAACATCCTACCTAAACAGTGAAAGCAAATATATTTATCTCGGTAAATCTCTATAACTTTGTCAAAAATAGTCATATTCTAATTAAATAATTAGGTATTACTTTTGTTTTTATTGGTCTTTCAGAAAAAAAAAAAAAGGAAATTTTATATATATATAAATATTTAATCTCGTTCCCATTCGAAGTCAAGTTCGACGAATTTTTTCGTAAACACATAAGAAACGATTAAAATTAGAGAAACTAATGGACCCCATATCACTAGCCCTATCGAGAAGGTATTAATTCCAATTGTAATACTAGGTAATCCCACAATAATTCCAAGGATAAATACGCCTATAGCTTGGAAAATGTTAAGGATTATACTTGGAAATCCAGTATATATCCCTGCTTTTAGATCTCCAGTGGCTTTTTCGTCATCCTCGGCTAGATCTGCGTAAATTATGTAAGGAAATAAAAACCAACCGCCTAAGACCAAACCAACACCGATTATAAAGACTAAACCAAGTATCAATGAAGGTATAGCATCAATTAAGCCTAACAATGTTATTGGAAGGAAAATAATCGCAATGACAAATATTAGTAAAAGCGTTGGCTTTTTACCAGATTTTTCTATCCTTTTCCTCCAGAAGAATAAAAATCCAAATATGCTCAAAAGAAAGAAAACCGCGACAATCATGTATTCAATAGTACCCAATCCTAAAACTAATTCAGTGTAAGTTAGCATTACAGTACTTATAATCGACCATCCAAAGCCAGAAATACCTTGCATTAATACAACTTTCATATAATTTTTGTTTTTCACCGTGTTTTTTAAATTCTCCCATAAGCTTGAATTAATTTCGTATTTTGATTCTGTAGGCATAATTACGACAATGACGACGAATAATATTATTGCTATAAGACCGAATGCAATGACTATTGATAAAAATTCGATGGGGATCACATCTGGATTAGCAGCAACCTTTTCAAAAACATCCGTAAGAATCAGTAGGGTTGTGAGTGCCATTAATCCATTTCCAATGAAATTGAAGGTGTTTTGGACTTGAGACACTCCAGGGCGTTCAGATGCCGGAAATACTTCTGCCATCCATGCTTGATAAGGTGTGGTGACCGCATAAGAAAATCTAAAAACAACATCCCAAATCAATAACCAAAAGAAAAGGCTAGTTTTATCGCTCATATCCGGAAGAACCAGAGCAGGTAATAGAAGAAAGATGAACGAAATTCCTAATAATGGTCCAAAGATTATGAGATAAGGTTTTCTTCTCCCTAATTTAGTATATTTAGCATCGCTAATCCATCCTAATAAAAATTGTCCTGCTGCTATACTCAAATATCCCATTGCTAAAGCAATCCCTATCAAGAATGGATCTAATTGATAACCTGTGAGATAAAGAGTAAAGAGTGCAAATCCTTCGATTCCTAAAACTAATGATGTTCCTAATCTTGGGGAACCATATATTATTCTTCTTCCTTTTGTACTTTCTGTTCTTTGTAAAACATTTGTATCGCTCATGCAAATTCACAACTTGTTTTTTGATCTATTTTAAAAAGATCACTTCTATATTAGAGAAGAATTTATTTAATGTTTTGTGAAATTATCAAAATAAAATTTTATTTAGAGAAACATTTAAGCGACAGAGACATAATAAGCTTTGAAATTTTAAGAATTAGTTAAATGAAGTTTAACACAACTGAGCTAATCTTCTTCTTCGTCCCATCCTAAGTCTTTTAGAACGGATTCAAAAGCTTCAGATTCCTTATCAAGAACAAATTCAGTATCATACTCGGAAGCGATTTTTCCAAAATCTACATTAAAGTCTGGAGAAGGTAAATCCTCGAGCGAGGGGGTAGTCTCTTGTAAAGGTTGTCCCTGGACGATTTGAGGCTCTTGTATGCCTTCATCTTCCTCGATCTCCATTGGTGTATAATCCTCAAGCGGAACAGGAGGTATTTCGTCCTTATATACTTTAAAACGCGAATCAATAACCTGGGATGGCACTTTTGACCTCAATGAAGTTTCTGAGCCCTCAACACCCTTCTCCATTTGTTTTTCGTATTCTAAACTAACAGATTTTGGAATTGCTACAATATTATTTTGTGCTTCCGTTTCGATATCTTCTAAATCACTACCTTCTTTTTCCCAATCGTCTAAAAAACCTAGTAAGTCGTCTAAAGCGGCTTTATCTTCTTCAATGCTAGGTTTTTTAATTGTTGTCACTTTTTCTTCTTCAATATTTAGCTTAGCTTTTTCAGAATCTTCTAAAGATAGAGTCATGTCAGTAATTTCGTCTCCTGAAATTAAACGATTCAATCTTTTAGCTACCTCCCGTATGTATCCTAGGTAATATCCAATTCGATATACATTTTTTAACCCACCAAACACCAGATATTCGTCGTTGATTGCTAGAATTATACTATAACCAGAGGTATTGTGAAGAATTATCTCTCTTAGGGCGCCGTGTGCAGTAGCTTCGCTTAATCTCAATCCTAAATCAATCAACGCAGTACTTGAAGCGGAAGTTGCATCAGCATCGAGCTCAGAAGAAGAAGCAGACGCAACTTTCATACCAACCCGAGAAAGTACTGCTAGATTTTCTAAATCTGTTTTATCTTCTTCGAATTTTAAAATCTTCATCATATTTTCTCGAATACCTGGCGCAAGGGACGACATTTCACATCAAAATCTTTTTTAGATTAAAAATAATTGAAATTAATATATTAAAAATTCTCTTAATGTACATCATAAAATTTACACTAATATATTTTATCATAATTACTTACATAAAATCATTTAATTTCTTCTGTGTAGAGGAAGAATTATCATATTTATTGAAAGAGTATCCAGATAAGTCAGTAACTATGTTTTTAATCTCCTCTATCACATTTTCAGTCGTTAAATTATTAGTATCGATTGTGAATACTTTTTTAGTTTGATTTTTTGGAAATAAAAATTGATTATAATAGGAGAGAATTTCTAATAGGTATTTCTTGTCGTTTTCATTCCAATCCTTTCTAGTTTTATCAATCGAACCTCGTTGAATTATTCGTTTTAATATAGTATCTATCTCAGCAGTAAGATATATAACATAATCTTCTTTCCACTTAACTGATTTATACATATCATGGATAAGATTATAATCTTTCTCTTTAAGGTAAAGACTTTTAGAGTAAACTAGCACACAGATTGAGGTACGATCTAGAAAAATAACTCTCCCATTGTATATATTATCAAAATTAGAGACATTTTTGTTTCTCCGAATAAGCTGTTGGAGAAAGTGAATTTCGCTTCGAAAGGCGATTTGTTTGTTGCCGGAACCGAATGGAAAAGGAGGAATTTTGATATATCTTTCGGGAAAAAACTTAAATTTATTATTTTCTCCATATTTTTTTTTTAAAAGATTAAATATTGTGGTTTTTCCAATTCCGTGTACACCCGCGATAGAAATAATTATATTATCCTTACTACCCTTGTTTGTATAAAATCTTTTACCCAATCTCTCTTACTCCATGTAGTTGACTCTTATCGTATATTAAAAAAAATAAGTTACTAATAATAACACTAGAGATATTTGATTTTTCTTATTATTAAATTTATATATTAAATGATAATGGAGATTTATGTTTGAATTAGAAATAGACAATTAAGATAATGAGAGTAATGTTGTAAATCAAATTAGCCATTATAGTACTAACTAGGTTCTTATTAATTTCATAGATCACCCCTAAGAATATAGATACCATAAAGTTTACTAAAATGAAATATATCCCTATGGGTAACGTAAAAAATAGAAACAGAAGTGAGTAAACCAAGGCTACAATTACAATTACTGAAGCTTTTCCAAGAAAATTATTGTCAAAATACGCTTTCAAAGTGTTGTGTAATACA
>JAUWZR010000327.1 GCA_030615235.1 Promethearchaeota archaeon | reverse complement strand
CCACTTTGCCCGAGTTGTTGTTCGTTAATAATTTTTTCGATTTCCTGGCGTTCAATAACTCTATATCTGCCTGATTTAACTAAACTGGTTACTAACATATCTGCCATTCCACGGCCTACAGATTGTCCGGTCCACCAGCGTGCGCGATGATCGGTTTTGTCTTCAAACTCAAAAACAGCCACTCTTTTTTTCATCCTTTTTAAGTCATCCGCGGTTTGTGCCGATAAAGTTGATTGACTAATCCACACCAAAGCTAAAAACAACAAAACAATAAAAGTTAATTTGCGATGCATTGGCCCTCCTTTATTTATAGAACATTTTAGGTTTATATTGCTTATTAAGCCGATTATTTAAAAAAAATGAATGCTGAATTTATTTATTTTCTTCTCTATTATACATTTACTTAAATTAGTATCAAGTAGAAAAAATTTACCAACAGAATTTACTTGTTTTCACTGCGACAATGACATATATAAAAATAACTGTTATTTAATGTCAAGAAAGAGGTATTTTAAAACCGAAAAAAATCAAATCCTAAGGAGGAACCATGGATTTTAAAAAATTAAAAGAAAGACTAGCTAACTTGGATACGGCTTGTATTTATGATGTAAATGAAAAGTTGAGGGTAATGGATCCTGAAATACGCCCTCTTAATCAGGGTACAAAAATGATAGGTATCGCCCGAACCGTTCATTGTAAACGTGATTTTCTTTCAGTACTCAAGGCTCTACATGATTCAGGCGAAGGTGAGGTTTTGGTCATTGATGCAGAAGGAGATAAGATAGCTTTTGTAGGTGAATTATTCGCATTCGAAGCTCAAAGGAAAAAGCTGGCAGGGATAGTCGTAGATGGCGCTTGCCGCGATATGAAAGGAATACGCAATATTAATTTTCCTGTTTACTCCAGGTATATCACTCCTAGGGTAGGAACATCTTCTAATATTTTTCCCGCACAAGAGAAAGTAAATTGCGGCGGAGTATCTGTTTCACAAGGGGATATCATTGTTGGCGATGATGACGGAATAATTGTTATGAGTGAAAAAGAGGCTGCTGAAATTTTAGATACAGCTCAAAACATTCAAATAATAGAAAAGAAAGTAATAGAGAAGATGGAGGCTGGCAAGAGTCTCACGGAAATGCTTAATTTTTTTGATCACTATGCAAAAATAGATAAAAAGCAAGAGAGCCAGCTAATATTTACGATCTAATAAAAACGCAATTATCCCAGTGTCATCGCGAGGAACGAAGAAGATTCCTGCGCATGCCGGAAGGCTGGCTAATAATTCATGATCACACTTCTTGAAGAACGGCGTCAGGACTTACTCTTACTCTTTAAGGTATTTAGAGAATAACAATCAAACTCTCTTCCCGGGAATAAAAGCTCAAAATTCACCTCTAATCCGTCAGAATCCAAGCGCCTAAAAGTTAATCTTGCCTTTAAGCCCGGAGGTGCGTTTTCTATTTGCTCGGTTGCAAATACTAATTTTCCCTCCTCAGTGATATCCTCAAGAACATATTGAGTTATGAACCCTTCAACATGGAATTGTCTGAATACAATTTTTTTCCTTGATCTATCATGACTGAAAAATCCCCAGTCTTCGTGAACCTCTCCCTTAGGGTTTTTCTCCTGTGGTTCAAAGGTAGCTTTAGTCCTCATATGAAGGTATCTTCCTTTCATAATGAATTCAAAATCATGGCTAACTGTTGAAATTCCAGATT
>JAUWZR010000090.1 GCA_030615235.1 Promethearchaeota archaeon | reverse complement strand
CCCATCCCAGCCTTAGTTAATGCTTTCAATTCGTTAAAATCATGCACTCCATAACGAATCCATTTTCGTATCTCTCCTACCGAAACTCTTTCGCATCTACACACGATAATATCGTCATCGGTGAATGGTTGCTGATAGAGATCCATAGACTCGGCATAACTTGATTTTATGAGTTTAATACCAACTGCAATCTTAGCAATTTCTGAAGGCAACCCAACTGAAACTAATTGGGTTTTAGGAAATTCTTTAAGAAATCGTGCTCGAGTAACTTCAAACTCTCCTAATTCTCCATCGTTACTGACAACAATGACTGTTCGACCAACTTCAATCTTTTCAGAAGTTAATTCTAAAGGAAAAGTAACTACTGGAGAATCTTTGTCTTTTCTATAATCAATTAAAGTGATAGCTAATCCCGGACAGACCGATACGCATTTTCCACAGCCAATACAATCTTGATCGTCGGTAAAATACGGCAATTGAGTAATTAAATCGTCAATCGTCTTAATTTGCTCCTGAGGACACACACTCGTGCAAGGATTGCATGGTATTTCTTGATTACAATGGAACAGTGGAAAAACTCCTTCTTCCTTTCCTATCACTTCCGTCTGAACAGGATCTGGAGGTTTTGCTTTCATTAAATTAGCGAAATCTTCTAACTCCTCAAGATTCTCCGTAACTGGAACTCCAATTTCTTTTAAGATTTTTAGCGCTTCAATTTTGCCGGTAAAGATTGCTGCAGAAGCTTCAGCTATTTCTTGGGCGTCCCCCGCAATCCATACTTCCATATTAAATTGTTGTGCTTTATGATAAAACTCATCGACAGGATTTAATCCAACTGCGATTAATAGAGTATCACAAGCAAATGTTTTTTCGGATCCGGGTTCAATATCCCAGCTATCCGTTAGTTTCCCAATAGTAATGGAATCAAGTTTATCTTGCCCGTTTGCGGATATAACCGTATGTTTTGTGTAGATAGGAACACCTAACCGTTTTAATTTGTCTTCATGGACTTTATATCCTCCACATTGGGATAATGCTTCAACTAAACCTACAACATTTATCCCAGCTTGTATCGCATGATATCCTGCTATTAACCCGACATTACCTCCTCCAACAATGAACACATTTTCCGCTGCTTTTATCAAATCCCGATTTACTAATGTTTGAAAAGCACCAGCACCATACACTCCAGGAAGTGTGTTACCGGGAAAAACGAGCATTTTTTCTCTTGCGCCAGTTGCAATTAATAAGTACTTAGGCTTAATCAAAGCATATTCGTCCATGTCTTTTATAATGCCAACTAACCCATCACTAAAAACAGCTAAAACTATGCTATTGACCCAAATCTTTACTGAATCAAGATTAGATACTATTTCTCCGAGTATATTTCCTATATCTATACCACGTGTACCCGCATAGACATCTTCTTGAGAACCAAAAAATTTATGAGTTTGAAGTACTAATTTTCCTCCCAATCTTGATTTATCGTCGACTAATATAACATCAATATTATTTTCTCCTAAAATTTTGGTTGCAGAAAGTCCTGCGGGGCCTCCTCCTATTACGAGAACATCAGTATTTATTATTTTTATATCTCTAACTTCAACACGGTCATCTTCTGAAGGTAATTCTGGTAAATCATTACAGCTCTCAACCGTCATACCTTCAGTTAATGGTGTCATACATGCTTTAACTGGAATTCCATCGGCGATTACATTACACTGGGAACACTGGCCATTCGCACAAAATAGTCCCTGAGGGCTGTAATCTTTTACATGATGACCAAAAGTTTTAATTTTATTTAAAAACAGAGCAGAAGATATAACCATCCCCTCAAATCCGTATAGAAATTTCCCGTCAAATTTAAATCCTATCTTCTTCTTATCAGGAATTTCCAGAATGGGGTGTTTAGTTATGTTTTCCATCTAGAATCAAGTTAAATAATTTATTTTTATTGATATTATTGATAAGGAGTAATAATATCAATTATTTTATGAAAATCGATTCCTAACTTTTTTACTGTCTCTATAGTGGGGCAACCGTTTTTACTCCACCCTCGTTCCAAGTAAACCGCATCTTGGAGCTTATCGTACTGTTCTTCTCGATGTTTACGGAGTATATTGATTTTTTCTTCAGTAGTTTTACTTTTAACATCAAAATTCAGATCTATTAATTGATTGTCATACCTTTCATCACGACTTTCGTATTCAAGCGGAGTAACAGGCCCAACAGCCCTGTAAGGCAAATTCGAATCGTGTTCTCTAAGCCCTTTACCCATTCTAATGTTAAATATCCTTTGAAAGGTATAAACTCTTTCCGACATTAAGAGGAGATCGTCTATAGTCGATTCTCGCCCTGTTACTGCTGAGAAATATTCTGTATACCATTTTACGTGATCAGGAATTTTAGCGCGTACTAGTTCTCCCGTTTTAGGATCTTTGATAGGGTAATCTGCTTGACTTGTTGGTTGGATATCGTTCCAGGGCAACT
The DNA here is from genome assembly GCA_030615235.1 of Promethearchaeota archaeon. GTDB lineage: Archaea > Asgardarchaeota > Lokiarchaeia > Sigyniarchaeales > SOKP01 > SOKP01. The sequence goes on along the minus strand of JAUWZR010000090.1, from coordinate 6,943 downwards.
TGCATAAACCGCATAAGCTAAACCAAGTTCTCCATACTGGGAAATACTGTAGAGCTTTAGCTTTATCCTTAAATGTTGGAATCGAATTTCGAATGACATCGTCAAAGATAAGCCAAGCTTCGTCGTGTTGAGGGCCTTTATTTGCTAATCCATATCCGCCTTGTTGTGCTAACGATTCTTTGGTTACATATTCAGAAAATTCTAATCCCTTATGTTCCATACCGATATCTTGAACAAATTGCGGATCTGCTCCATAGTTTTCGATAAAATATTTTTTCATGTATTTAATGCCCTTTCCAACGATAATTCCAAAGCCTTCACCCTTGGCCATTTGATGAATCAACTCAACAGCAGCTTCCACGCTTCCGAAATTTAATTCCAAGCCTCCAGTTCTTTCTTTATTTAAAATACCCGCCTCATAGCACTCCATAACAAACGCTATTCCTGTACCTACTGATATTGTATCTAATCCATATGTATCACAATAGAAATTTACTTCTAAAACCCATTTTGGGTCCCATACGCCCCAATTTGAGCCACAACCCGCTATAGTCTCATATTCTGGACCGTCAACGATTAATTTTTGCCCTTTAAAAGGACCTGTTCGCACTTCGTATCCATCTGAATAGTGAGAACAGGAAACAGTGCATCCAATCCAACATCCATCTCCTCCCTCTTTTCCAGAGTATATCCCTCTCATTATCTCTCTACTATACGGGATATCTTTTCCACTAATTTCTTTGTGTCTTCCGAATCGAAAATTTTCTGTTGGTAAAAGATCTGTAACATTCATGATGTCTGGGAGGTGTCCTGTCCCAACTCTACGCATTTCGTTCTGAACAGGATCAAGTTTGATTATTTCTTGCATATGTGCTGTCCCTATTTTTCTAGCTTCTTCTAAATTGGCAGGATTATTAGAACCAACTGTAACTTTTGGAGAACGACAAATTAATGCTTTAATATTTTTATCAGCAAAAACGGTACCAATTCCCCCTCGCCCAGCCTGTTTGCTTGACGCCCATTTACGACCAGGAACATACCACGAAAAGTTTAACATGCCCCAATTCGAGTGGTGTGATGCAAGACCTGTACTTACTATGGAAACTCGTTGTTTCTCCCTATCATCTTCTGCGTAGCGTTCTGTGAGTTGTTGAGTTAATTCGTGAGAATAATTAGATAAGTTCTCAGATTCTTCAATGGTTTTGATTTGGACAACACCTTCAACGCCATCAATGTAAACAATAACTTCTTGTTGAGCCTTCCCTTGAATTTCAAGCGCATCGAACCCTGAAAATTTTAAATATGGACCAAAATATCCGCCAACGTTAGAATCGACTACCATATCTGTTAGAGGAGATATCGTAGTAACTATTGATTTTCCAGATCCTGGATAAAAGATATTCCCTCCTAAAGGTCCAGAAGAAATACATATTTCGTTTTCAGGATCGTTCCACTTTACTATTTTATCTTGCGGGAGTCCATTCCACATAAGCCAAAGATCGAATCCCTTCCCTCCGATAAAATTCTCTTTCATTCCATCGGTGACTGGTTTTATCTGAATCTCATTATTGGTGAGATTAATGTAGAGAGTTCTGTTAGTATACCCTTTTTGGACTTCGTGGAGTTCATAGTTCTTTTCTGCTAAAATCATAGACTTTCACTCAACTAAATTTTAATTATTAAATTAAAAACATGACTTTAAACTATGGATGATTTAATGAGACTTTAGAATTAAATATTATTTAACTAAGTTTAAAAAAGAAATGTAAAAAATAGAAATAATTTTAAATCATTCTATTAGCTAAATCCATTAATAACTTTACTTCCCATCATTAAACATTAAGATATTCTTTGATATATTCATACCGAGGCTCTAATCCCGCTTTGTCTATGACTTCTTGTGCTTCTCTCGGCCAAATATCGGGAACCTTTTCATAAAACGTATTATCAAAAACTTCATTACGAGGTTTATACCATGGAAAATTTTTGGAATCAAAATGTCTCTCTTTATTATTTCCTCCTTCTATCCAATTGTTGAAGGCTCGGTTATCTCGGCTCCCTACAAAGTATACCCAAAATGGTCCAAAAATTTTACTCTCTGCTTTTGTTACATCCATCATTACATTATTGTAAACATCTGTATTGGAAACATGAACATCCAAATATACAGGGATGTTCCTTGGATCACGCCCAACTCCGATGATATAATTATGATGGATACTATTAGGTATTAGTCCATTAGCACAACTTAGATTGAGCGCAGCAAAATCATGAAATTCCTTGTTTACATGATTCTGGGATTTGTTCCATGAATATATGACGCCTTGGGCATGGCCACCTTCTATTGCGCCATATCGCCAACTATTTCGAATTGGACAGCCAGCTACGCCATCAATCTCATTGTGTGTAATCAATATGTTTTTTACAAGTTCACTATATGCAATCCCATGGGCAAATCTGAAATTACCATTTGAAACGTTATGTAAATAATTATTTGAAACAACGATGTTTTTAAACATCTTATCTTTGTTTTCAGGCGTAATTTCATCATACCATGTTTTAGGGAGTTTGAGGTTGGATTGAACAATAGAAATCGCTGTACTTGAAACAGTTTCAAAAGAATTTGCGTTAATGGTGATGTTTTGCCCGGTTAGATCAAAATTCAACGCATCATTCCCGATATACTTAAAACTGTTGTTTTCTATCCGTATATTCTTACCGGCATTGATTTGCAATGCACCTTCCCCTTTCTTAGGTCGAGTATAAACGCTTTCAGTAGGATAAGAAGCAGTAAAGCTGACTTTATCACCGTTATTATATCTAAAATGAAGATTCTTAATGATAATATTTTCAATTGGATTATAGAGTTGACCATCTAATTTAACTAGCGTTTTTAGCTTAGGATATATGACTTTAGAATCGCGAGTAAACCCTTTAGGTGGTTTAAGGTATAATACTTTAGTCTTATTATTGAAATACCATTCACCTTCCTCACTTATCAGTTCATAGGCATTTTCTATGGCGACGGTTTTACTCATTTTTATGGGTGTGAAGGGTTTATTGGTAATAAGAAAACTATGATTTCCCTTCAATATAACGCCGGACCTTGTATTCTTTTGGACCTCTTCACTCCAGTATAACTTGTTCTCTTTAAACGAATCTACATATCCTGCTAGATAATACCACATGTGTTTTCCAATTAGAACGACGTTATAAGGATCCTCCCATTGATGAAAATCCTTGTTAAAGTTTTTTTTGAGTTTAAAACCTCTATGAATTTTTTTTAGGTAGCTTGGATTAAATCCGCTCCAAGCCCTCTGTAATTTTGTACCATTCTCAAGCCAAAGGTGTTCGAAATTTGATGTTCTTTCAGGTAATATCATTTTCCAAATGTTTTTTCTCTCATCATGGACTTCCCATTGGGAAGCTTTCTTGGAACTAGTAATCACGGGATGTGCTCCCTCAGCACCTTTCCAAATGATGAAAAACCCATTGTTACCCGAGTCAGCTGGCGTTAAAACAAATGTTTCATCAAAGTTATATCTTCCATCACTCAGGTTAACCACAATATCAGATTTTTGATTGGGAATTAATTTTCTAACCGCTAATTTCGCTTGGTGTAAAGAAAACGGAGTAGATTTGCTTCCATCTCCATTACCATCTGGAGAGACATATACATGATAAGCTTCGGTTTCAAGGGAAGAGTGTTGACATCCTGTTATTTGTGGGGCGGAAGACCTTTCATAGTCTTCTTTTATAGTATAGGATGACCCAAATCCAAGAAAATAATATAAGGTGACAAGACAAAAAACCATTACGTCGATGAAAACTGCCAAAAAAGAAACCCAAAATAATACCAAGACGATTTCTATGGAATAAGATGTCCCCAACAAAAAAAAAGAATCAAATTGGTAACGAAGAACACTATTAAAGTGGTTACAGGTACGACTTGAAAAAAAAACTTGTTATTCATAATTAATACTATAATAGTTTTTAGTTAAATAAATCCAAAAAATTGACTTTCCTTATTATTGTTAGTAAGTCAAGTTGAAGGGCTTCAATTCCATCCCGAATCCATAAGAATGAAGCCCCATGGCATGCAAATCTTAAGAAATTTCTTGGAACTATAAGAAAGATTGATTAATTAACTAAAATTCTAAGAGAAAGGTATTTTAATTAAATTCTCTGTTTCCAATAACCAGGTTTCCTTTTCTGATGTGCAACAGCAATAATTATTATTTTATCTATATTTTTTTCAAAAACATAAAATAATGAAAAAGGAAATCGCCGTGTATTATATTTATGTATATTTTGCTCATAATAAGGCCATCTTTCTGGACCTTTTTCAATAATTTGAAGTGATTTTTCGATTTCTTCTAAAAAATAGAGCCCTAATCCTGAAGATTGTTGATTGTAATATTGTGCAGAAGAATTCATTTCTTCCTCAGCTTCTAACAAAAAAGTGATCGTTATCATTTCAGATTGGCTTTTGCATCATCTAAAACCTGATTTGCGGGTCTTTCTGATGTTTTTCCTTGTTTATATAGATTATACCTGCGTTTAGCCTCATCGATCCATAATTCTTCGGCGTTTTCTTCTTCATCTCCGTCTTCTAAACTTTCTAATAATTGCCGAATTAATAATGCACGATCACGAGCGGAAAGTTCTAATGCTTGTTTTCCAATTTCGTTAATGTTTGATGTCATTTTCTTATACATCATATTTTTTTTGTTCTATGATACAAATAAAGTTCGAAAAAATAAATGTTTTGTTTCATTCAGCAATTTTCATTCTATTTCATATAGAAATAAAATAAGATAAAAATTAGGAAAATCCTATGAAGCGTTCTTGTCCTTGTTGAAAACCAAGCTCTTTACAGTAATTGGATATGCTTGTCCTGAGTAAAGAGGTGCACCAATATCAATAAAATCACCGGCTTCCAAAATCAATTCGTCTAGACAGATAAGATTATTCTGGATTGTTGTTTCACGACGGATAGCGATTCCCAGAACTTTAGCGATATCCATGCTAAAGATCAAGATGATTGGTTTTTTCTGAGTTTTGAGACTGTTAAAGAAGCTTTTGCAAGAAATTTTAATCTAGTTTTTTTTAATTAGAATAGATTTATTTTAAATCATTCTAGCTAACTCGTTAGCCCATTTACGAATCTCATCCCAATTTCTTGAATCGTAAACTCCTGGTTCTGTTTCTTTAATTCCTGCTGGGATGAAATTTTCTCTTTCTGCCTCTAAGAATTTTCTATAAATTTTACCCATCTGATTATAATCCCAGATACCTCCAAACATGGTCATCGAGATTGGATGCAAATCATATTTAGAAGCTTTATCTTCAAGATATTTTTTAGTTATTCTAATAATTTCATCATGTTCTCCTTTATATTCCATGAGTGCTCGCGCTCCTGAAGACACGAAGATTGCCACTTTCCTTTTCTTGAGTTCACTGCTAAACTTGTTTAAAAATGCTTTAGCTTTACTCGTCCACATTTCCATTTTCATTCCACTCCCAATTATAACAAGTTCAAATTTTGAGATATCTTTGACCTTCTCTTCTTTGAGATTTGCAACTCTTACCTCAAATCCTTCACCTTGAAGAACTCTGGAAATTTCTTCTGCGGTACTAGTTGTCGCTCCATAACGAGTACCATACGCAATCAAAATTTTGGTTTTTTTCATTTTTTTAGCTTCCTCCAATTATTTTTTTCTAGCTAACCCTTGTAATAACATGTTAATTGAGTGTTGAAGATATCCCTCAGCAGTGATGCCATATGTCTCTAAGAGTAATTGATTTACGGGAGATAGATGTACTATATCCTCAATGGCAGAACCCAAGAACATTACTGTCTGTATTGGATCCAAGTCTTTTCTTATTGTACCATCCTTAATTCCCAAACTGACAGCGTTCGTTAACATATCAAGTAATTCTTTTTTTAATCCAATATATTCTTCTGCATTTTCAATTTTTGTATCATCATCCTCGTCGTTTTGAAGCATTTTCATAAAACGAGGGACTCTCGCTGAAAGATTAAGACGATAATAGTCTGAGTGAATTTGTGAGTAATTAAAGTAAGCTCGAATTATACTCATTAATTTTCCTAATCCAGTAGTCTCGCTTTTTTCAGCATTTTTAAATGTATCCCTAAGGATAACCACGCCTTCTATTACTACAGCAAAATATAACGAAGGTTTATTTTTAAAATACAAATAGAGTGTCGTTTTAGAAAGCTCTAAATCTCCAGCAATATCATCCATGGAAACCTCATCATAGCCTTTTTTAAAAAATCTCTTTTCAGCAGCTTTAAGTATATCATTGCGACGCTGTAATTTTTCGCGTTCTCTTCTAGATAATTTAGAAATATTAATTCACCACTTATATTTTTTTAATCACTTTGTGATACTACAAGTTATTTATTTTACCAATAGTAAGGTATTTACTATAGTGATCTATGGGTATATTCATTGGATTTTTGGATAATTATATCTTTAACTCCTGCATAAGGATGTGGACATCGTCCCTTTTCTTCAGTAAAGGATTTCATATAGAACTTCGAATAGATCTGAATCGATTGGGTAGGACAATAATTCAAACAAGTATAACACATGTAACATTCAATATTGTTTCGCCATAAAGGCTTATCATTCACTATAGTAATTTTCTGAGAGAGGCAAACTTTCTCGCAGGTTCCGCAACCCGTACATTTTGAATCTGCATAAAAATACTTTTTAACTTTTGGAGCTACGTGATGGACTGTAAATGGCACAAGTCGTTCTAAAATGTAGTTGAATGAGTTAAAGCGTGAAAAAGTAACTCCGCTCGTGTTGTCGTGATATGCTTCATGATTGATTATGGTGTCATGAATAAGGTTGAGTTTTTCTTGTACTTTCTTTTCAATTGCATCTAGTTCCTCGCTTGTTGGAATAGTAAA
>JAUWZR010000142.1 GCA_030615235.1 Promethearchaeota archaeon | reverse complement strand
CGGGACAAAATATCTTGCATCACACTTAGCTCATAAAATATCTTATGAAACTCAACAATTATGTGGAGGTATTGCATTTACAGATAACCTGCGAATTGATAAAGCATTAGAAGTTGCGAAAGTTCAAGAAATAATAGGGGGCGCTCGAAATATACAGCTCTATTTGGTTAGTAGAGCTATTAAAGACATGATTTCTCTATTATAATGAAGAATCAACCAGCGTCGGTCAACTCTTTAATTTTTTTTTCAACATAACAGTAGACATCAGATGATAAATACATTACTTCATTGATTTTTTTCAAATATTGCAATGCTTCGTCTAATCCAATAAATCCACGGCTATATAAATCGATAAAGATACCTAAGGTACCAGAGACTTTAATACCTAATCTACGAGCGAAGATTCTGGCTTCTTCATCATCTAATAGAATTGTTTCTACATTTGATTGTAATGATAGAATTATAGACTCAATTTCTCCTTCATGTAGCTTTGAACTAGTTATTTTTTTATTACTTTTTTTAACTGCTTCCACTTTAATTTTTTTATTATTGATTGCCCGTTCAAGAATATAAGCATCGGAATGATTTTGTTCTTTCCCTTTTACGATTATTTCGTCATAAACCTGTGGTGGAATTATGATTAAATCAAACAGCTCAAAAACGAAATCAAGTAATCCTGCTAAAGTAAGATGGATTAATGGTCCTGAATTACTGACCGCTACTCTCATTGAGTTCACGCTCTAATTCCTGGGTAGAAATTGGAAAAGGTACATTTGATTCACGTAAAAATTGTAAAAATGAACGGTATGATTCGCCGCAATACTCTGCAGCCTTCCAAACGGTCCATTCTTTCATTCTTACTTTTTCTAATGCTTCCTTTCTTTTTATTTCTCTGATTCCTAACTCAATCGCTTGACGTGCAACAGTAGATTTATCTGTCTTTAGTTTTTTTGCGATTTTATCAAGCTCTTCATCCTCTTTCTCATCAATACGAACTGATAGAGTTTTCATTGCTATGTATACAATATCTTAATTTGTATATAAAGATATTCTCTAGTAGAAATTATAACTAATATAGATAATAGCAAAATTCTTTCATATATTGATAATTAAGAGAAGGTTTTATTAAATAATATATATTAGAATAATATTATTTTTTAAATCCTTCAGCATCTAATCGCTCATTACGTAATGTATCGCACTTTTGAATATAGGGATAGTTCCTTCCAACATGAAAAAACTCCATCTTTTCATAGGGCTCACAGGGTTGATAGAGTTAACATTTAATATATTATCAAGGGATTTCTTTTGATAATAAATCATCTATTTTATGTAAAAAATCAGTTAAATCTTCTTCAATTATAGCCCAAATTATTTCATAATTCACTCCAAAATATTGATGGATAAGTCTATCTCGAATACTAGCAATTTTATTCCAAGGGATTGACTTAGATTTATTTTTTAAATTATCCGGTAAAAGTTTAACGGCCTCACCAATTATCTCAAAATTCCTTACAACAGCATCCTGAGTTTTTAAGTCTTTTAAAAATTGGTCAAAATTTAGATTTATAATATATTTTTTAATTCTAGATATTGCCTCTTTTATATCGCTAAGAATTTCAATTACTCTTCTTTTAGACATAAATCACGCTCATATTGATTTCTTGGGCAATTTTTTCTACTCTAATACTCCTTATTCCTTCGGGAGTTAAAATATTCACTTTCTTATTAAATAAATTTTCTAAATGATCAGCCAAATCCATAAAAGCTAATCCAATTGATTTTTCAAATTCTACAATTATATCAATATCACTTTCTTCTTTTGGCTTCCCTTTCGCAAAAGATCCAAAGAGCCCAATTTTTTTAACTCTAAATTCCTTTTTTAAAAAAGAAAGTTCTTTTCTTAAAGTATTGATAACTTCTTCACTAGTCAACATCTTTTTTCATATTAGATATAATTTTGGAAATTAGAAATACTCCAATTGTTTTAAAGTCATTATTATCAATAAATAAGATGTTTTTCTCGGTATTAATTCTTTATATTCTTACTCAATATAGCGAAATAGAAAGATAGTTAGTTCTGGAGATAAATGTTATTATAATCCTAATTTAAATCAACTTACCTTTGCATCAATCAAGCATTGATTTAATATTTTTTAAAAAAAAATTAACTAGAAAAATCTGCGCACTTTTTTACAATATTCTTCATATTTTGAACCGATTACTTCCTTTAGCCACGGTTCTTCAACAAAAGGGATTAGGAAAAATAGAAATATGCCAAAAACTCCAGTAATCAGAGATAAAAAAGAATTTGTTATAAAAAAGTAGCCTAAAATAGCGAGGTTAATACCTATATATTGGGGATTGCGAGAGAATTTATAAGGTCCGTTTGTAATAAGTTCACCTTTAAGACCTTGTGAAAGATGTAAGCTTAATGTCCGCATTCCCCATATTAAGATAAAAATCCCTAACGCAAATGTTATCCCTCCGATGACACGCAAAACAAGTAAGTCTAATATAAATGAATTCCAATCTACAAAACCAAGAATTATTAATCCAATTAACGATGAGTATGTTAAAACCCAAATATAGTAAAACTGCCAAGTTTTCTTTCCTGGAGGTGGCCAAATTCGACGAGACGGAGAGAAATATGATATCAATAGAGCAAAACCTAACATTATTTCTCCCACTAATATAAACCAAAATAAAATAAGATTTATCATAATTTAATCAATAATTAAATTCTATTTTGCAGGTAAAGTATCTACAAATTCTTTTGCCTTACCCAACCAAATTCCTAAATCATCATCAGAAAAGGCATTTTCTTTAGCCATAACCCATCCTTTCATAGCTCTGCCTGTTATATTGAATAATTCAATTTTGGGTAATTTAATTGCTGTGTTAGCATTTTTTTCGCCCAATCGAAGCACATAATAGTCTTTAAGGATACCGGCAACCATATTCCCATTTATAAGATACCCTGTCCCCCCAAACATTTTTTTTTTTGGAGGTGTTTTTCCATTTTGACATGATCTCGTTTAATACTGAGTCCATTTTTTCGTTATAGACCATATTTTAACACCTACGATAATTAGTTTCACTTAATTTATTGTTCGAGAAAGAAATATCTCTTTAAACACAGATATGAATCTTTTGTTATAACTTTAATCTCGTTATTTAATAATCACATTTGAAGTTAATTTTGGTGTGAAGAAATTTTAAATATTCTTTAATAAAGAATGAGGAGTGAAGACAAAGTCATAACATATTTAATATCCCGAACATTTACAAAACTAATGAAGACAAAAACGGAAAAAGACGACCAAGAGTCGTGCCAATCCACTATAAATCCCAGCGAGTGGAAGGGAAGAACAATAGAAATTGACGATGCTGGGACGGGTGATCTTGTTGGAAATGCCTTTATTGGCTTTCGAGACACGAGCACGGGAAAAATTATTTTTCAATCGGTTCCAGTTGGCCTTTATAACGAAGAGAACAAAGGTAAGGACGAGGATCAACCGAAGAAACATATTGTAAAGATAGTTATCAAAGCTCTTAAAGCACTTAATCACAGCGAGGGTGATAGAATACTCATCTGCCGGGGTAATTGTTTTGATCTTGTTAGAGAATATTTTGACGAGAACAAGGTATATTACGAGCCGGCAATTGTCGAAGGAGAGCTTCAGAACGCTGTGGAGGGCAGATTTATTCAACACCTCAGAAAATTAGGAGTGCGCTCGAACAATCTTACGATGGACTCAGGTATCAAGAGGTATTTTATCTTGTTTAATTGGGTATGTCAAGACTTTCCAAATCGGGAACGCTACGTTAAGACTGGCTTCCCAGCGTGGAAAAAGAAGTGGCGTAATATTGCGTTGGAGCGATACCAAAAGCCTAAAATAGGTAAGACTCAAAGAAGAGAGTTAATCGAGCGTAGAGCAAACGAGATTTACCAAAATATGTTTGAGAAGCCCATCTCAATGGGAAAAGCTACCTCAGTTGGTAGATGATTTATTTCTCGAAATTTTATTAAGGCTTTTTATATCTGATTTTATTAGTTTACATATTAGAAATGGGTGAATAATATGCCTAGTTTTTCGTATAACAATATTGATATAAACTATATAATGGAAGGAAGCGGAGAGCCAATAGTTTTTGTAAGTGGCAGTTTCACGAAATTACAAATGTGGAATTATCAGATTGATTTTTTCAGGGATAAAATGACTGTAGTTGCGTTTGACAACCGCGGAGTCGGGAAATCTTCTCGCCCAGACTTTCCATATACGATGGAACTGTTTGTAGAAGATCTTAAACATCTACTTGATTATCTTGGTATAATGGAAGGTATCCACTTATGTGGATCAAGTATGGGCGCAATGATTTCTCAGAAATTTGCCTTAAAATATCCTAAGATGGCCAAAACGCTGATTTTGTGTGGGACAACTATTTATTACCCCCCAAAAACGAGCGATCAAAATCTTCTCATATATAATATGTTAAAGGACTTAGATTTAGAGCAAAGGGTAAAGTTTTGGTTTCCCACTGTTTATTCCAGAGAGTTTAAAAAAAGATTAGAGAACGATAGAGAATTTTTCGATGAAATTAGCAAAGACATGAACTTTTGTGCCCAGTTAGTGGATCCTCCTCGTTATAAGGATTATATTAACCAAAATGAAGCTTTAAAAAATTTTGATATGAGAGATTCAATAAAAGATATCATTCAACCTACGTTAATCCTTTCTGGATCAAAAGATAAAATGTCAATACCGGGAGAGATACAATCTATACATGAAGAGATTCCGAATTCTAAATTGGAGATTATTCCAGGAGTAGGGCACGCATTTAACATTGAGTCCCCTGCGGAAACCAATAGAATAATATGGAATTTTGTCCAAGAACACATAAGCTGAAAATCGTTGGAATTTCAAAGGGAATTATCTTATTTAACAGCAGAACTTTCTATAATTATTCCTTATAGGTTAAAAAATTAAACAGTTGAAGATTTTTAAAATTAATATAAAGAGTATAAAATATTTCCGTGAAAAAATGAATCAATATGTTTTTAGATAAATTTGTGAGGGGTTTTCAAAAAAGAATTGAACGTGTCCCTGGACCAGGTGCGATTTTTTACAATATCTTTATAAAAAGGCTTCTGAGTAAACCAGAATTAAAGATTGCCAAAGACATTGTTTATAAAATAAAAAAGGGAACATTAATAGATTTAGGTTCGGGGACAGGCTATCTATCAATAGAGATAGCAAAAAGAATACCAAAACTCCAAATTTATGGGATTGATTTAAGCAGGAAAATGGTACAGATTGCAACTCATAATGCAAAAGGCATTAGGAATATACTATTTAAAAATAATAATGCTACGGAATTACCATTTAAAGATGAATCAATTGATTTCATAGTAAGCACAGGTTCATTTCACCATTGGAAGCACCCTGTTAAAGTTTTTAACGAAAGTTATCGGGTTTTAAAACATAATGGAGAAGCTTGGATTTATGATGGTTGTTATAATCTTCCGGATAAAGAAACAGTAAAATTGATGCAAAAATACAGTTTTTTTCAATACTTAATCTTCAGTAAAATTCAAAGACTTCATGGATTTGATTGGGAAGAATATCATACCAAAATTAAAAGTCTACTTCAATCTACTAAATTTAAGGATAAATTTCGAATGGAATTATCAGATGGCTGGATGAAAATCTCTCTCAAGAAGTAAAGAATCTGCTCCTATTGGTATCAAAAATTATATGAGATTAGAAAAAAGTGATTTTTTAGATGATTAAACAGAAAAAAATTCCTCCAATATGGCTTTTAATAATTATAACTGTAATTTTTTTCTCAATAATCGCAATAGGAATAATTTTTCTTTTTAAATTCCCCTTTTTTCTTCCTATTCCTTATTTTTGGAGATTATTAGTTGGGTTAATATTTTTAGGTTGTGGATTTTACTTTTTAATTTGTGCGCTAAGAGTTTTAACAATTAAAAGAGCATTTGGAAATGAATTATTTAAATCAAAATCAGAAAGTAAACTTATCACAACAGGAATTTATCATTATACAAGAAATCCGTTGTATTTAGGAGCGATATTTGCTTTTTTTGGATGGACTTTCATCTTTTCATTAACTATGATGCTCATAATTAGTTTGTTATTCACCATTTTATTTATATTTGTAGCTAAATGGGAAGAGAAAGAGTTATTGGAAAGATTTGGTGAAGATTATAAAAATTATAAAAAATCGGTTCCATTTATCTTCCCATCTTTAAAAATATTTTTTCAAAAAAAAGTAATTTTTTTTTAACTATTAAGACGGAATTACTAAGACAAAGACAAAAAGAACAAGACAACACACAAAATCATCAAAAAAAAAAATAAATAAATATTCCGTATAACACATGAAAGATAAATAAGAAAGAAAAAAATTACTTAAATTATATTTGTAAAATAAAAATTAGGAGCAAAGTGATTATGAGTAGTGATGGTTTACAACAGACAGGTAAAAACGAGCAACAAATTCCGCGTTTACAAATAGCTTTGGATTTTGAAAGATTAGATGATGCGTTGGCGATGGCAAAAGAAGTAGCTCCTTTTATAGATATTTTGGAAGCTGGAACTCCTTTAATAAAATCTGAGGGTATGCGAGCCATTCAAGCATTAAAGAAGGCACACCCGGATAAGTTAGTTTGTGCAGATTTAAAAACTGCAGATGCTGGATATCTTGAAGTACGAATGGCTGCCCAAGCG
>JAUWZR010000092.1 GCA_030615235.1 Promethearchaeota archaeon | reverse complement strand
ATTTTTACATTATAAACATTCGCTAACTCTTCAATTATCTCTTTAGAAATAAGTTTCTCTTTCTTTTTTAAATTTTTGACTCTTTCAGCAATTGTTTCCGAAAGTTCGTAAGTTTTTTGGATTTCATTATACAAATAAGTTATACTTGGAATAAGATCATATTCTTTTAAAAATTTTTTTACAATTGATCTTTCAATACTGATCTTCTTTGGATTAAGAATATCGTCGTTATCCTGAAGAATTTGGTTGTTTTTAAGCACAATATAATCTTTAAAACTCTCGGGTTGGTATTGCTCTTCTGATATTACTAGTATAGACGTTTCAAAGGAATTTTTTGTTATATAATCAAAAAAATTGTGAATTTGATCAATCATAAATGTTTGATCAGTAAGTATCAAAACCTGTTTCCTAAAAAAAATTGCTCGAATTATGTTTACTAATAAGGAGGCTATTAAATTAAGTTTAATAAGGCTCACATCAATTGACTCTAATTGAGTAGAAGTTTCAGGTTCTTTATCTCGTGGGGAAGTTATTTCAGGAAGCTCGAGTTGAAAGTCAGCCATGAAGGTGTCTCTTACTGAAAGATTTTTATCGATGTAAGCAACGAAAGAGTGTTCACAAGCAATTCCTTCCGACACATTTACTGCATAAACTCCTCTTGCGGCTTTTTCCACTTCTTCCTCTGAGATTTCAATATATCCTCTATTTGAACAAGATGGACATCGAACTTCGAGTTTTCTCATTTATAAATGCTTTATTATTGTAATTTAAATCAATATTGGAGATTTTCTAGCAGTTACAATTAATTTTTAAACAATCTATTATAATAAGTTTAACTGAGTAGATAAATAAAAAATATTCTGGAATATACAATTCTTTCAAAATTGTATAGTTTGTGAAATGTTAGTATCTATGTATCTTTGCATATTTTTTTTCAATCAGATTAGCTATAAGTAATGAGATTATTACTGCTAAATTTTCAGATATCAAGAATGATATAACTTTATCTAAAAAAATCATGCTTATCCCATAAGTACTAATAAATATAATAGTAAAAACAGGAAAAACTATTATTATCGGCCTAATAATGGGAAAATATAGTATTTTTCGAAAGTTAGATAACTCTAACCTTGACTTTTGAAATTGGCTTCTTAATTTCGCCCTTTTTTCAACTTGAACAAAAGACTCAAATATAATAACTACCCCAAAAAAAAGAGCTATGGTTGTAACAATCGGTATTAGTATTACAACTAAATAATTCCCTACTCCCAGTACGTATTGAGCTAAGAATATAAACAAGACTTGGAAAATTCCACACGCACCGAATAGCATTAGAGCAATTGGTATGTATTCCTTTGATGTCCAGCGAAATCTTATCGGCATTTTAATCCATTTTTTTTGTATTATGGTGGGCCCGGCGCGATTTGAACGCACGACCTTCCGCACGTCAAGCGGACGTCATACCGAGCTAGACCACGGGCCCGTGATTGTTTTCCCTAATTTAAGTATAAAAAATACTACAATTTGAGATAAATATTGTATATTATTAAAAAATAAATAATTTATTAGTTTTCTTGTGAAATTGTAGATACAAGAATCAATTAAGGATTGATTTTCTTTTTTAACTCAAAAAGACTTTTTATGTTTAAATCAGCTAAATGATTAATTTTTCCATTAGGATTAAAATAGCAAGAATTTATGTTAATTTTTCTCGCAGCCTGAATATCAATATCTCGATCACCAATCGAGAGTAGATTTTCTCTTGGAATTTTATATTTCTCAATCAGATAAAGAAATGATGAAGGGTTCGGTTTTTTGGGATATCCATGTTCATGTGTTATGATATCTTCAAAAAGATGTCTCATTTTGTAATATTTTAAAAGTTTATATAAATTTTTTTTTCCTCGATGGGTAACAATAAAATTTTTTCCTCCTTTATTTCTAATAAATTTAAGAATTTCTATCGCACCAGAAAAAGGGGGTTCTTCACTTTCTTTAGTATTTGAATATTCACGAGCAAATTCTTGTTGAAGTTTTTCTCTATCAATTTTTAACTCTTTTGATATTTGATTAAAACAAGAATAAAGACTATCTTGACACAATTCTTTGACATTTTTAAAATTTAAATCTTTATTATAATTTTTTTTTATCAGATTTACTAATGTTAAGACAATGGCGGGATATGTATTAAATAAAGTTCCGTCAAAATCCCAAATAAAATATTCTAGATTTTTCATCTTAATTAAATATCCAATTTGAAATGAGATTTAATAATATGATAAAATTGTTGATAGTAAGTTTTTTTAATTTAATATTAGAGAAGATTTTCTTTTTAAAATAGTAAAAAAAATTATTTATAAAATATTTTATGGTTTTTTCTCTCTTAAAGCTCTAACCATTGGTACATCCTTTCCAGATAATATTTCTAACAAGGCACCTCCGCCAGTAGAAATAAATGAAACATCCTTTGCATACCCAGACATTTCTGCTGCAGTTCCCATTTCTCCACCTCCAATTACGGCAAGCGCTCCCCCAGTTTTAGCAGCTTCAGCCATTGCTTCAACCATGTCAAATGTTCCTTTTCTAAATACTTCTTTTTCAAATATTCCTGGTGGACCGTTAGCGATGATAGTTTTAGCTTTAATGATTATACTTTTGAAATCTTCCGTCGTTTTAGGTCCAATATCACCAGTTACGGCATTATATTTCTTTAATTCGTCGATATTAATTGCTTTTCTGTTGCCATTATCGTCAATTATCAAATCTTTTGGTAAAATTATCTTTTCTTTGAATTTTTCGTAGGTTTCCTTGATGTCCTCTTTTGCCTTTTCTAAATCTTTTGCTATTGCCGCCTTATTAGGTTCCCCAGTTTCGATTCCTATAGCTTCCATAATTAAGATTGCCGTTAAGCCGGAGCAAAGTGCGTAATCAAGTTTTTCGTTTTCAAAATTAAATTTCATAGCTTTAAATTTATCTATTGCTTTCGCCCCTCCAATAAGCATGACCATAGGTTTTTCTGGGTTTTCTATTATTTTACTCATGTATTTAAATTCTTTAACTGTCGTAGGACCTGCAAGTAAGGTAGGCCATCCAATTATCGAAGGTTGTGCTCTATGTGCCGCACCAAACGCATCTGCGATAAAATAATCGAATAGTGGCGCCAGAGTTTGAATCATTTCTAATTCTTCAGCTTCGGAGAAATCTTTAAATTGTTTAGTTTCAAGTTCCCAAGTGCGCACATTATTAAGAACTAATACTTCACCCACATTAAGATCTTTAATTGCGTTAATTGCCTTCTCACCAAAAACATCATCAACGTACTTTACTGGACGATCTAATAGTTTTCTTATTTCTTCAGCATGTAGCTCCAAAGATGTAAAGTCTTTAGCTCCTGGACGAGATTGGTGTGCCATAACTACTACAGCACTATCTTTAAGTTCTTCTAATGAGGGGATTAGAGCGTGAATACGAGGTGATTCGCGAATTCTGTTATTTTCAATATCGATATTAGAGTTAATATCAACTCTCATCAAAATTTTCTTTCCTTTTAAATCAACATCTTTATAAGATTTATAATCAAACATTTAATCTCACTCTAAGTGATTTTGGTTATATTAAATGGTAATATATTATATCAAAAAAAGGTTTCAAATGTTCAATTGGAAATTTGCAACTCTATTATAAACTTATGATAATGTGGAATTAGTAATCTTTACAAAATAAAAAAAAATCTTACCTAAAAAATTCTTTTACAACGAATTTACAGAACTGCGTCAATTTTTCGGCTAGATCTGTTCTATCTGATGATTTTGTTAATAACCAGTCGTTGCCATATAGTTTGTTGAGATAATCTCCTTTAGCATCAATTGAAAAAGCATAGACTTTAAATTTTTTTTTAACGTCTTGAATCTCCTTTATTGCGTCATTCAATCCATATTGAGTACCTGCAGGTTGACCATCTGATATCACTAAGATTATTACATTCTTTTCTAGTTTAGCAGCTTCATGTTTTAGAGACACACCATCTAAATTACTTCCAATGCGGTGATGACGTCCAAACTTATCAAATCTTTTAATATCTGGGTATTCTTCAAAATCTTTTAATTGGATATTTAAAGCGTCATATTCGCCAGTAAAGAGTACGATACGCAATTGAGCAATTTCATAAAGCGATTCACATAACATTACCATAGCAACTTTGGCAGCTTCTAGTTTGATTCCTGCCATACTTCCACTGATATCCACCATCAATAAAATTTTTAATTCTTTTTGGTTTAATTTTCTCGTGAAACATTTGTTATACCTAAAATCGCTTGTCACTGCTTTAATAAACTTATTGTTTAATCGTCCTCTTTTTTGAGAAGTATCAACATCATTTTGATTTCTCAAATCTCGAAATAAATACTTCATCTTAGCTATTAT
Organism: Promethearchaeota archaeon; assembly: GCA_030615235.1. Taxonomy (GTDB): domain Archaea; phylum Asgardarchaeota; class Lokiarchaeia; order Sigyniarchaeales; family SOKP01; genus SOKP01. The sequence goes on along the minus strand of JAUWZR010000092.1, from coordinate 4,929 downwards.
ATTGCTATATGTCTTCACGATTTCCTTATAAGTTAAATCTATTGATCTCATATCTTCATTTTCAATATGTACATCATTTACCTTTCTTTCAACCCCATTAATTTGGTCCTGATTCTCAATTAACAAGAGCCTTCCTTCCATAGCAGTTTGAGAATCAGACACTAATTTAATAATTTCACTAATGAATTTATCACATGTTCGGGGCGCGCTGTCTTCTTTATTCTCGTTATTTAAAATCGCTATTAAATCCTCAATTTCAACAGCTTTCAGATTCTCGTTATCTTCCAATAATAGCTTTAATTTTTCATTAGGGTCTAATTGTTTAAAAATATCATTGTTTAGATCAAATTCATTGGATTTAATAACTTCTCTGAGGTAATCTTTCATAGATTCAGTTTTTGTATCTCGTTCAACTTCTTCTATTAATTTCTCAATGTCATCGGTGTTAAGATCTAAATCCTTGATTTTCTCAATTACTTTTTCACTGGCTGAACTTAATTCTGATGATTCTAACTTTTTGTCACGTTCGATGAATTCTTCAAAATGATTTATTAGAGGTTCGAAATCTACGGGTGAATTATGAGAGTACTCTGCTTCTTCAATATTCTCGTATAGGCAAGGATCTTCCATGAAATCTGAATTTTGAAGATCTTTTAAATATGAATCATAATCTACCCTTTCTATAATTTCAAAAGATTCATCATAATCTCCAACGGCGTCTGATTCATGGCAGTCATTGTAGTCTGGTTTGTAAAATGCTTTAATACTTGCCTTATGTGGAGGTACTCTATTCCTACTTATTTTTCTTTTCATATAAAACTTTTTTAAAACTTTACATAATTGATCAATCGTAATTATAGAGGATGCGGGCGTTAACGACTTCAGGAGAAATTCTTTTGCCGTGGAAATCACACGCCAATCTTCTTTGCTCATATTTCGTGTTCTGAATCTTGGCTTTTTTTGAAAATCTTTATAGTTTTCCATGTATAAATTAATATAAATAAGCAAATCTCCTGAACATTTCATTTTAATGATTAAATCAGGAAGTAATTGTAATGTGAATGTTCGCAAATTTTTGTAGAATCCTGGGAATTTAATATTGTTTAAAGAATTGACTCTTACATCCTCCACAACATTGATAACTTGTTTTATGAAGTATTGCGGTAAGTCGTATTTTTTTGAAAAAATGTTAATGAGTTTTATAAAAGATAATTCAAATGAACCATAACCTATGTGTCCACTTTCATGAGCGACTAAAGCCTGGGCTGAAGATATATCATCTTTTGTCTTTTTTGGTAAATATATAAACCTTCCATCAGTAAAAGTAAGTAGTGAATTCTGGTTAAATTCAATATGTATATCTTGCTTCCCACTTATTCTTTTGCCGATATTAGTTAGAGCAAACAAATCTGAGAAAAAATCTTTTTCAAAAAGGTCATACAGAGCTGATAAATTGATCACCACACTTACAAGAAAGATTGAAATGCTATTTTAATCTAACACAGGACAGATTCGCCTCATAAAATCCATTAAATCTTTATTTTTATTTCTATATAGCCACTTTATATAGGTAAATGTTATTTCTCCATTGTATAGGTGGTTTTGTCCCATAAATTCCTTATAAACCTTATGATACCCAAGTTTTTCAGTTAGTTGTATATAATCTTTTAAAGAGGTTCTATGTTGTTGCCAAAACCAATCGAAAAATTTCCACATAAGACTTCCGTTTTTATTTTTATACTTACCATTTCCTAATTCAAACACATACTTTTCCACTTTACTTCTAAAATTGCTGATAATTTTAGCTTCTGTAGCTCTCGGAGGAATTAAACCCGTCTTTATACCTGATTTAACGTAAGAATTAGGGACCAGATATTTCCTTAAGTTGTCTTCAAACAGTTTTCCATCCAGTATCATCGCGATACTTTTCTTTTCTTCTTGGTTCTCACCTAATTTATTGATGATAATATTCTCAATATTATATCTTAAATAATCTGGAGACATATTCGATACAATTAAGCAGAAGTTAACAATTAACCTGGTAGAGAATATTTTAGTTATCGAAAAATCTTTTATCGCTTGCTTTCGAATCTGTCTAGCAGCGTCTACAACGGTTTCTGCGACTATTTTTTTACACCCTGATAATTTAATAGCAATCTCGATCTCTTTCTGTTTTGGAGGATATGTTATTTCAGGGCAAACTAAGAAACGATCTTCAAAAGCCTCTTGAAGTTTATTAATTCCTATTACGCCCTTGTTCATCGTCCCAATTATAACAAGTTTACTCGTTTCTTTTAAACTATACCTTTCAAATCCCTTCGAAATCAAGTTGATATGGCTTTCTGAGAGTAGAGAATTTAACGAGATTTGTTCACTTTCTCTAATCGCATTTATTTCATTTATAACAATAAAAGATATATCGTTATTATTTGCGTCTTCTATAGCCCTCGTCAATGGTCCATGATTGAACTTAGTATCGCCATTAAATAACTCCCAATTCCCTTCGATATCTCTTCTATCAAGATCTGGGGAACCATCAATTATAAAATATGAAGAATTGAATTCCTTTGCAAGAGATGTAGCTAAAAGAGTTTTACCAGTTCCTGGAGGTCCGTGTAATAAAATACCAATACATCTACCATTTCCTAAAGAATTTATTAAAGCCTTCAAATAGTCAAATTCATTTCTTTGCTGAATGTATTCAATATTTCTATTAATCGCTAAATCTGAAAAATTAATCTCCTCCTAACAATGTGAATCCTAATTGAATTGAAATTTAGGAAAATAATATTAAAATGATGTTGCTGAATATTGATTTTTGAATTTAAGGTAATTTATAATAGGTACACTATTATATTTAAAAACTCACACCTTAATGAATTTCAAATAATTCTGAAAAAGGTTTCAAAATTTAGTGTTTTAAACCTATTTATATAAAAATGTTAAAAAAAAATAAGGTGGAACATCTTTCTAAATTTATTAAGATTAAAAGATTTTTATGAATATAGAGATTTGAACTTAAAATTTTATGAAGTATAATTTGGTGATTGAGAGTGGATGATATCAGAGAAATATTAAATCGATTATTAAAAAAAGAGTGCTCAGTCGAAGAAGCAGAAAAACTGTTAAAAGCAAATGCTATTGAAGAAGTTGGAGATTTTGCTAAATTAGATATCTTTAGAAAGGTACGCACTGGTATCGTTGAGGTTATCTATGCAGAAAACAAGAAACCTGAAGTAACTTTAGAAATTATTAACTCTTTTTTGAAAAAAAATAGGTTTGCTATTGTTTCAAGGTATGGAGAAGAATTAATCTCTCTAATATCAAAAGAATTCGAAAATCACGAAACTTATTCCGTAGATATAAATGAATCCGCTAAAACCTTGATAGTAAGGGAAAAATCCTACAAATTTGAAAAAAAAGGGGGAAAAATAGGCATAATCACAGCTGGGAGTTCAGATATTCCCGTTGCCGAGGAAGCAAAAGTGATAGCAGAATCTATGGGTTGCGAAGTTATTTCCAGTTATGATTTAGGGATTGCGGGAATTCATCGTCTATTCACACCTCTTAGTGAGATGATAAAAAGTGGAATTCAAGTAATTATTGTATGTGCAGGGATGGAGGGAACTCTACCTGGAGTAGTTGCTGCGCTTGTAAATATCCCCGTTATTGGAGTTCCAATTTCCAGTGGCTATGGTTTGGGCGAAAAGGGTATTGGTGCGTTAACAACAATGCTTCAGTCATGTTCCCCAGGATTACTCGTTGTCAATATTGATAATGGCTTTGGGGCTGGAGCTTCTGCTGCGTTAATCGCAAATAAGATAGCAGAGTAAACATAAAACTCATAACAAATAATAAAACTTTATCTTGATGATATATTTGTTTTGTAGAACTTTACTTATGCCGTTAGGTATATTTTAATTTATAAAACTCTTTTTTTTTTTAATTTTTTAATCAAATGACTATTCGAACAATCTTTTACTGTACCCAAATAGAGATAGATCAAAACTAACACAGATTTTGGTCATTTAACACCTTATAAAATGAATGTGAAAGTATATATATTTAGATCAATATAATTAATATTGAAATTACTAATTCTAAATAATCTAAAAAAAACTGACATACTATAAAGTTGAGACCGATGGTCGCAACAATTGATAATTTTGAGAAGTCTAAAGAATTTTTTAAAAGTGGCGATATTCTTAATGCCTTGGAGAGCTTTACTAAAGCATTAGACCGTTCAGATCTTTCGAAAGATACTAATAAAAAAGAGTTAATTTTGTTTTTGGAAAATCTGTTACAGTATAGCAAGGATAACAGTCTTAGAGACGAAGAAGCCATGGTTTTAAGACATTTAGGAAGAACTCATTCTAAATTTAAAAATCATGTAGAAGGGTTAAAATATTCATATCAAGCATTAAAAATTCAAAAGAAAATTGGGAGAAAGTTAGATATTGCTGAGAGTTTAGTTTTTCTTGCTGAAGATCTCGAAATACCAGGTAATTACGATGAATGTATAAAATGTTTTACTGAAGCTGCCGAGATTTTTCATGGATTAGGGAAACTAAATAAAGAGAATGAAATTAAAAACGAAATTAAACGGTTGAAAGAATTTTCTGAACAAATAGTCAAGGATGAATTTAACTTAAAAAAATTCCATATAGATGACTATTAAAACAATCCAAGTATGGCCATTAAATTAAAAAAAATCCTTTTTTTTTCATTAATTTTATATAAGTAGAGTAAGCCACAGCTATAAATTATTCTTGTAAAGCATTTCTATCACATTATGACAACAAAATAGTATATCTTTAACAGTCAGAGATGTTTCTTTGCTGATTAAGCTTAAATCTTCAAATTCAGGTTTAACATTGATAATTTCTGTTTTCTCTCCTTTTTTAATAAAAGAAATTTTAAAATTCAGTT
>JAUWZR010000281.1 GCA_030615235.1 Promethearchaeota archaeon | reverse complement strand
AGGTTTTATTTTGCAATATTTAGCAATCCCTCCAATAAACCCTATATTAAATTATTATACAAACATTAATAATAATCTATCTAGCATTAAAAAACAATTACAACTTCTACTCTCAAATTCTTTAGCGAAAATTTTCCAAGATAATCAGGTAATTGAATTGAATACGTTATATGACGCAACGCAAGAATTAAGAAAAGATGTAGAAGAAGATGTTATCATCCAGAAACGAGATATTGACGATATAGTACAAGGAATGGAAAATATAAATATCATAAAAGATGTATTGGAGAACTTACGTCAAACAATCAAGGGAGTAACTCAGACTCAATTTTCATCGTTAATTAAATTAATTACTAATATTAAAAATGAAATTAACAATAAAATCGAAAGATTAGAACTAAAAAAATCAGAGAAAGCAGTAAAAGAGATAGTCGAAGAAGCCTTCAAGGAAAATTTTAATAAATTGCTTGGAGATTTTACTAACAACTTACATAAATTGATTGGAGACGAGTTTGATAATACAATTGAGTCCCTTAACAATATTCTGGATTCTATATTTCAATTTCGAGACGATTTTCAGATGGTATTACTTAATATGCTGTCGACAAATGAAAAGAAGATTAAAAAAATAATTGAACAGATTAAAACTAAGAAAACAAGCTTAGACAGCGACCTTATAGAATTCGAAAAATCAATAATAGATAATTTCACCGAAATAATAGAAAAATCCATCGATTCGGTAGCATCATTAAACAAACCAATTAATAATACTTTAGGCAGCTATCTTAATATAATTAAAGAATCAAATGAGCTAGAAACCGATAAATTTTGGCAAATCAATAGTGTAGCAAGAGTAAAAGAAGAAATAAGTAATATTATCTCTCATTCTACTCAAAATTTATTGGTAGTCGTTCCAAAACTAGAAGAAAATCTTTCATTCGATGATTTTAAAGATATTCCAAGTAGAATTAAAATTCAAATTACATCCTCAGAAGCTCACACAAATAGCCTCGTTAAAAAATATAAAGAGTTAAAAAATTTTGAATACCGAATCCTTAAAAACGAAAATGTTATCATTTGTAGGGGGGACGAAGATAACCTTGTAATTGGTATCATAGATACGGAATCAAAAAACTCTTCAGATAATTTTATTGGTTTTGCTTCAAAAAATATATCTCTAATAAAGTTGTTCCAATATGTTGTTAAAGCGATATGGGATATAGGTAGCTCGAGTTTGCATGAAACGCCTAGATCTCTTAATATAGCGGTTTCAAAAAAGACCAGCGTTTCAAAAACCCCTATAGCCACAAAAATATCTAAAGATATTAGAGCATCTCCGATAAAAATACCGCTAAAAACTACTCCTACCCTCATAACTAAAAAACCGGCTCTTAATCAAGTTAAAAATCAAATAGCTAAATCTTCGGAAGGTAAAATTGCACATTTAGCTGAAGAACTCAATAATAAAATCAAGGATCCTAAAAAAGTACTGGAATTCGATCAAATACCTAAAAGTACTGGAGAGCCAACAATACTCGATGAAGCTGGCATTGAAATAAATAGCGCGTTCGAGACTTTAATCCAAAAGCTACATAAGCTTAAAGGCGATGAATTCAGCAAAGAAATGGCGATCATCGCAGATTTGATTTTAGTGCAAAAAGGATTTAGTGTTACCCTTCACAAGATTAGAAGCAAAATAAACCAATATAAAAATCACCAAGTTCATTTAAACGATGTAGATATTAATCACATTATTGAAAGCATTGAAGAATGGAAGAAAAGCATTCTATATCATACATAAATTTAAATCTTTTAAAAAATTCCTGTAGTAATTAATCTGATTTTGTATCATTCCCTTTTGCGAGTAAGTCTAACAAAAAAGAGTGAAAGACCGTCCAAATAAGCAATAAAAGAAATAATATCAAAAAAATAATTGCCACAGTCATTGATACGATAAAATTGGGATTTAAAATACCAATGAGCCCAAAAATAGGAGAGAGTGGAGCTAAAACAATAAAAACATAATACACAATTTTACCTTTTTCCCCAAATTTAATGTACGTAGTTATATTTAACCACCCAATGAAACCTAAAAGAAAGGGCACAATAAAATAAGTTATAGCAAAGAATGGTTGTGTTAAGCCACCATATGCAAACGCGTGAAAATAATTTGTATAGAAGAATCCTATTATTAAAAGACAACTTACAGGTGTAGGTACACCTATATATCCAGGATCTTCGAGGATATTAAATCTAGCTAACCTTAACACTGCTCCTAAGGCGAAGCATACGCATCCGATTACTAGGATAAAATCGTAGATTGTTCCAGTTTTGAACGCTTGAAAGGATAAAATTGCTGGGACAATACCGAACGTTAAAGAATCGCTTAGAGAATCTAATTCTCTGCCCATATCGTTTACTGTTCCCGTTTTTCTTGCGATATAACCATCAATAAGATCGGTTCCTAGAGTAATTGAGATTAAAAAGAAACCTAAGGAAACAGCATCTCTGGTTCCAAATGAGCCACAAATCAAGGCAATAATTCCTATCGTGGTCCCTATAAGCGTTATATAATCTTTAATTTTTAATAAACTTGGAATCGTTGATTTTGTTGACAATTTTTTCCCACTTCTTTATTATACTATAATTAAAACCTTAGTTTAATTAAAACATTTCTTTATAATGCAAGTAG
>JAUWZR010000191.1 GCA_030615235.1 Promethearchaeota archaeon | reverse complement strand
TACCTTTAACGAGGTATATAGTTGAACCATTTATGGTAATCGCATCTACTTTGGAAAAGAAATTCGCTTGGCTTTTCTTGTTCTTAATATTTTATCCTATTCTCCGAGTTATCTACGTGTTTTTAAGAAAAAAAGGTAAACTAGCTTCAAAAAAATACGATCATATTAGGCACGTCATAACGGATTTCATTTATTTCGCGTTTAAAGTTTTATCTATAACGCTCGTTGTAATCTTATTTATTATCCTGATAGGTTATTTAATTCAAGGATTCTATTTTGTTAACCGCTATTTTATGGTTCCTATTCAAATTGGAATACACCTTAGCTTTCTTTTAATTGGGATTAAGGTTGGATACACGCTGTTAAAGCTAATCCATCCAAGGCTTAAACTCAATCTTGCTAGTAAAATCGAGAATAATATTCGAAGAGCTAGTTCAAAAAAAACAAGAATTACTTATAATTTGAAAAAAGAATCTGTTTTTTTTGCTGGAATCATATTTCTATTGCTTGGTACTAATGTTGTTTTATTGTCTGTACAATTCACTCCTCACAGAATCGTGCCCACTACACCTCTAGAGGATGATGAGTTTTTATTTGATTTTCATGTTCACACGACTTTTTCTGATGGTTGGCTTACTCCTGAAGAAAGAGTAGTATGGTATATGGAACAAGGAATATCTGGAGCTGCTTTTTCCGATCACGATAACATAAGAGGAGCTCGATTTGCTCAGGAATTCGTAGAAAAGAACGGATTGGATTTTATAGTTTGGACAGCAGAAGAATGGACGAATCACGAAACTAACCCCCAGATTCATATTACTTATTTTGGTTTAGAGGAAGAAATCGTTCCTCCCGAATCTTACACCCCTGGGGGTCCAAAAGTGATGAATGCTTCAGAGCTAATCATTTATGTAAAAATTAATGGCGGTTTTACAATAGTGAACCATTACAATAATGATGCGAATCCTGAAGGGGGATTTGGGGCCCCCTATACCCTTGAACAATTAAGAGATTGGGGCGTTGATGGTTTTGAAATTATTAATGGAGGACGCTATAATAAATATACGCAGATTCGTCAATTTTGCTTGGATAACAATTTAATTTGCATAGCAGGGTCCGACATTCATACTAATGAAGATTTAAACACATTTATCAAGTTAAAATTGGATGATCCAAACAATAAAACCTTTGAAAATATTTTTAACAACTTAAAAAACAATACACACGAGACCATCGCCATTCAATTTTATCCTGGTATTGTTGATTTTCCAGGAGAGTTAAGAGATTTAGGATTATATGTTATTGAAGATTTTATTAACTACCTTTTAAATATGGATACATATCAAGCCCTCTCTTGGATTATGTGGTCATCAAGTATATATCTAATATTCTACTTACTATACAAAAAAGTAAAAAAAGTGGATATAAATCGCTTGATGTCTAAAATCTCTTAAAATCTTTTTTTTGTTTTATTGACTTAGTTTAAATATAATAAGAGTTCTTATCTTCGTTATAATCGTCGCTATCGTCGTCACTATCATCATCCCCTTCATTCCGCATAAACATCTTAGAGAACATTTTTTTTACTTCGTCAGGTAAATCTTTTAAATCGTTCATGTCAATTGGTATTACTCCTGGTCGCTTGAAGGAAGGCATTCTACTTTTCATTTGCTTTTCCATTCTTTCTTTTTTTTTTGCATGCATCCTTAATTCTTTTTCCATAAGGCTTTTTAATTCACTTGCAACTAATTCATCCAATTCTTGAGGTATGAACGATAGCAGAGATTCTGAACCATAGAGTTTAGAGAGTTTTTTGATTACTCTAATTCTTTTATCTTCGGGGATTTGATCAATTGTATCTAATCCCAAAATTGTTACGATATTTAACCAATCAAGCTGGAAAGCCCAAGCTTCTTTTTCTGGCATATTTTTCAAAAAGTGATTTTTACGATTAAAATAATTTCGGATTTAAGTTAAATGTTTTCTTATGAATTTTCAACAAAATGTAAACATATAAATCTATGCTTTTTGTAATATTAAATCGAAATATCGATATCTAATTAATAGATGTGTATGGAACTTCTCTTTAAATTAAATTTGAGATAAAAATAGAAGAAAAAAGGAACAAAAAGTTAGAAAAATTCTTTAAAGGAGGAAACTACTAGTTCTGGTTGGTCATGTATTACCCAATGTGATGAATTTTCAGCACGGACAATTTTTAAGTCGTCTACATAATCAGATAATCTATCCAAAACTGAGGATAACACTGCATTATCTTTCATACCATGGATAACTAAAGTTGGGACCGTAATTTTTCCTGTCCAATCATCAAAACTAACATTCGCCCTGTAATAATTTACTCCTCCTAAAATTGCTCCCGGTTGTGTCCACGCACTTAAATACTGCTCCTTATCGAAATCAGTAAGATTGCTCTTATTTTTCATCCCTTCGAAAACGGCAAATTTTAACCACTTATAATCATCCTTAAAAAGAAATTTTTCTCCGTCGGGTTTAAGAAATTCGAAAATGTAAAAACTCGCTTTTTGCTGTTTTTTATCTGTTCGCAATTTTTGTTGGAATATTTTCATGTGAGGAGCGTTCAATATCGCCAACTTTTGCAACAATTCAGGATATTTTTCAGCAAATGCCCACGCCACTACCCCTCCCCAATCGTGTCCGGCAAGAAAAACCTTTCCTAAGCTTAAAGACTCTATTAATCCTTTTATATCTTCCATCAAAATTTCAATTTTATACTTTTCTACGCCCTCTGGCTTGTCAGACAAATTATATCCACGCATATCTGGAATAATTAACTTGTAATACTTTTTAAGACTTGTAATTACGCTTTTCCACCCATACCAAAAATCTGGAAATCCGTGAAGTAACACTAAAGGCTGACCCTCCCCAATTACAATAGTATGGAGTTTAATATTGTTGGTTTCTACAAATTTTTCTTCAATTTCATTAAGTAGTTCCATAATAATTCCTTTTTTTTCTGAGATAGCTAATTTCCATTGACTTTCTTATAATATAAAGCAAACCTTTAGATTCTATACAATATCTCAATAAATGGACTCTTTAACTTTTAAATTAATCCAGATAATGTCCTTACATTTATTAGCAATAAAATGTGATATTTTGAATGAAAACTCCTATTCCCGAACAAATCGCGCTAGAAATCTGTGAATTGATTAGACAAAGAAATAGCAAAAAAAAATTAAGTTTCGCTAAAGGGCAGTGCTGGGGTTGTATCAGATTTTCTACTAAAAAAAATGATGTGAAAGCTCGTTGCTTGTTCAATTCTGAGGCGAAAGATAATAGAGGTTGTCAATTAATAAATAAAGTTTTTGATCGCGAGTATTCGAAAATATGATAAAAAGATCTAATAATAAAAATTAAAGTATGAAGAAATTTTTTAAAAAAATTCTCAAATTTTATTCAAAATACTTATTAAAGGAATCTTCAAAATCCTTTATGCTAGAATTGTTTAGTTCAGCAAATTTATAGCGCCCTTTTGGTATCTTTTCCTCTTTCGAAAAATGTTTTGTAAGGGAGCTTTCAAAATCACTGGCACTTAAACTTTTTTCTTCCGCGAACTTAATTTCGCCAAAAAATTTCAAATATTCTGGTGTATCATTACTCATTTTTATGTTCACTTATTTCCTATTTGTTAACTTTTTACTCAAATACTTTTTTAATGAAATAGGATAGGTTAGTATATAAATGTTTTCCTACACTTGCAATGGTTAAAATTTCTTAATTTTAACCGAATCATCATTCACTGAATGAGCGTTCATTTATTTTGTGTTGATCTTTATTATTCAACGAAAAATATAGGAAAGATATAAAAAAAACACTTTTTCAAAAATTCCTATCATCTTCCCGCTATCCATATTAGTTTTTTTTTACCTACTCCGTAAATTGTAGTTACCTTCTTACTTCTTATAGATAGACATATCATTAAATATAATTAGATACAAGAGACCCCAAAAACATAATAAATCAATAGAAAATTGAAAATTAATAAGTAATAAATTCTAACATATTTTCTTAAAATGTAATAATAATTTTTTTGAATTTTGACATAATACAAATTGTTCATGATTTTTTGAGTTGACCATAAGTGTCTTTAAGAGAGAAAAAGTCTGAAATAGTAAAGAAGGAAAAGAGAAATTTATTTATAATATCAGCTCTCTCTGTTTTTGAAGAAAAAGGATTTAATAATACTCGTATAAAAGATATCACAGAACGGGCTAATACGAGCGTAGGGAACTTCTACAATTACTTTAATTCAAAAGAAGAAGTAATTGAAGTATTAATTAGTGGATTAGCTGAACTTATGATAAGCAAATTTAGAGAATTATTTATCTATTTCAAACAAAACAGAATTCCACCAATCTCTGCGGTTAAGAATCTTTTTCGAGGATATGCTAAGATGTTTAAGGAAAAAAAAGAAACATTTCTAATTTTTTTTGAGCAAATGGGGGGAATGGAGCAAAAATACCGAACCAAAAGAAATGAGATTCTTGACAATTTTACGAATGAGGTAGAAAAAATCATCTCAAGACTAATAGAATTCGGAGCTCGTGATCAAAATCCTAAAATAACAGCTAGAGTTTGGACATCTACGGTACTTGGAGTCTTTATTTGGTGGATTCGGAGTGATTTTGAACTTGAAGAGGAAGAACTTATTGAAAATTTAACAGATTTTCTTGTTAAAGGGACAATGTCAAATTAAGTTAATGAACAATTTATTACAACAGTCATAATTATAAGCAATCAATTTAAATTATACTTGGAGAATTCACATTTTAAAATTATTGGGCTTGACATTAAATGAATAGAGAAATTGATGATAGAACTTACTTGAATTTTCTTTTACAATCCTTAAAT
>JAUWZR010000152.1 GCA_030615235.1 Promethearchaeota archaeon | reverse complement strand
TTATCAATATTCATTTTAATTGCTTGTTTACTATTCTCGAGTTCGACAAGTTGGGGCTGACAAGCGGTATAACCGGTTCCTCTATTTGTAATCAAATAATTCATTAAAGCAAAGTCTAGCTCATCTTTTATCTCTCCCTGTTCTTGGAGAACCTTTATTACATTTGGAGTAATTGGCAACGACATTTTCGCTAATTGGATTTAACTGGATAAAATAAAAAGAATTGGAAATAAATAATTAGGAACGTTTATCAATCTGTACTCGATCGACGCTATGCAAAGCACAATTCATGCTTTCTAATTTCTCTTTAATAGATTCAAGTGAGAGTTCTTCAGTGCCTTTAATTGTTATAAATATCGATGTTGTTTTTTGATCAATCTCATCTGTTTTAATCTGGACAAAGAAAACGCCCGGAACCTCCTCTAACGCTTGCGCAAGCCCGTAATTCGATGGAATATGTGGTTTTAAGACGTCTAAGTCAAATTCTATTAGACCCATTATTTAGATTTAAACCTTTTTTGATTTATATTTTGATTATTTGATGAAAATTACATCACTAATAGATTAAATTGTATTTATAATTTGTTTTTATTATTTTACAAAAAATCTTCAAGAGTTTGTATTAATTCATGTGGTATTTCGTTGAGTTCTATTATTTTATCTGCTTTTTTAAACGCTTCCCTCTTAATAAAGCTAGGGATTTTAGTATTTAATGCGATAGATCTAGAGTTAGTCAATAATGCGGCTTCGATATCCCTTCCGGTGTCACCGATAACAACAATTTCGTCTAAATTAACATCTATTCTCTCACATATGTATTTCAAATGATCAGGGTGTGGTTTAAGGTTTTTTATATCATCACGACCTGCCACGACATCAAAATAGTGATTAATACCTGCTGCTTCTAACGATATTCTTGCGTTTTTATGTGTATTATAACTAAACACCGCTTGTTTAAGGCTTTTCTTTCTTGCAAAATCTAATACTTTAATTATTCCTTTCGTTAAAGTTGCCTTAATAGCAGCTTCATGCTCAACTAGGATTACTGCGTTATTTACTTCTTTAACAATTCCTTTAATTTTGTCAGCAGTTAATCCGTTTTCGACAAAAATTTCTTTAGAGATTTTTACAATTTCTAAAAGAGGTGTTTTACTAGAAAGCTTTTCCTTTGGGATTCCGTAATTTCTTAAAATTTTAATAGCTTTCCTTCGAGCTTTAATAGAGTTAATTCTAAAATCGATTAAGGTCCCATCTAAATCCCAAATGATTGCTTTAATCGGTTTTTTGTTCATTTAGTAAACCAAATCGGAGTAAACTGGTCCTTTAGGTGTTAGATCCGATTTTTTTAATTTTACTTGATCGACAGTAAAAGGACCAAATTCTAAATTTTTATTCTCATTGATTAAGTTTTTTAAAGCACTAAAAGTTTGATAATTGATTTTGTCTTTTTTTAACCTTCCAATAGTCAAATGCAGTTTAAATTGTGTTCGTTTATCTCTTGGAACATTTAATCTTTCAAATAGGATATTTTCAATCGAAATTTTAACTTGTTGTAAAAACGAGGTATCTCCTATCAACTTTATCCAAATTACAGAGAATTTATTAAACTGACCAACGCCTTTCAATTTGTAATTGAAAGTTTTTCCTTTAAACATATCTTCATTTATTTCTTGCTTTAAGATATTATAAATCTGTGGTGCTAAGGATTCAGAAATGTTTCCTAAAAACTTAACAGTCATATGGAGGTTTTCTGGTTCAACCAGTTTTATTTTAGTCTGATTTAGTTTCAAACGAGATGAAAACGAGTTAATCTTTTCAATTGTAATTTCGTTTTTTAATTCGATGGCAATGAATGCCCTTATCATGGTATTAACCTTAATCCCAATTGATCTTTCTATCTTTTTATTTTTTCCGGCAGGTAAAAATCGTATCTTTTCTTAAAGAGTTTAGTTTTTATAAATCGATCGATCTTTCTCGCATTTTGAAAAATTACCCAAATCATTTTGTCGTTCTTGTAGTATTTTTGAACTTCCAAGAAAGTAATAGGTTCCATTTCAAAATCTGACGCTTCGTTAGCAAAAAATTCGTTCACTTTTAGAATAATCCGAGGGATTAGTTCGGATTTTTGTTCTTTAAAAAAATTTGCGATTAAATCGATAGTTACTAAACGCCAATCGTAATAACGATCTACAACTTCGTCCAGAAACGCCGCTTTTACGAGAAACCTCAAAAAAGACGGAGTACTTTTTAAAAATAACTCAGCATCCATTGCTTCTACGCCGTTTTTTCTAAACATTGGAGTTGAAGTGTCAACATAAATTAATTTTGTATTCATATCGATTTTAGGATTGTTTGGATCGTATCCAATTAATGAAAAATTAGAGATTTGACCATCTAATCCTAAATCAATTGTTTCATGGTTCTTGTTATATTCCCATACTTTTTTCAACTCTCTCATTACTAATAGAACCAAAGTTTCGATGTCATCGTCATTTACTTGATGTATTACTCGGTTCCCTACTGATTCTGCTGAGATTTTTTCTTGTACACAATAAAACTGAATCTTATCTTCATCGTCTTTAAACCATGCAACATCATACTTAGGAATATTTAATCCTACTTCTTGGTCTAAAATTCTATTATACTCGTTATATGCCCATATATGGCGTTTAACCTGCTTTTCATTGTCAAAAATAGGTATTCTTTTATAGGCTATAGGTTCTACATCGTCTAATAGCTCAAATACTAGACTTATTTCACCAAAACCCAGCATTTTTATAGGTACTTCCCCATTTTCTGGATTATAAATGTCTATTGATCGCTCTAGTCTTTTTAAAATCTCTATATCAATTTTCAATCTAATCAATTCTCTTCTTTAATATTTAAAGAAATTAACTTAAATGTTTATAAAATTAACTCTAATTTTCAATATTAGTACTTTCCTAATTTCTTCCAAAATTTGTGGTTATATAAAATTTGGATAACTTTTTATTTGTAATATTTTTTTTTCTCTCATGAAAAATTTTGGAGAAAATTACATACCAAGACCGGAATATCCCAGACCGCAATTAGAAAGGAAGGATAATTGGATTAATCTTAACGGGGATTGGGACTTTGCTTTTGATGACACAAATAGAGGATTAATTGAACGATGGTACCTTAAAGAGAGTTCAAATAACTTTGATAAAAAAATAATAGTTCCTTTTTGCTTTCAAAGCAAATTGAGTGGAATTGAAGACACATCATTTCACGATGTTTTTTGGTATAGAAGAGAGTTTAATATTCCAAAACAATTCGAAAACAAGAAAATTGTGCTTAATTTTGGAGCTGTTGACTACAATTGTATAATATATTTAAATGGGGCTTATGTAGGTTCTCATGAGGGTGGTTATATTGGATTTTCTTTAGATATCACAAATAGTATTGAAGAATATAACATTTTGGTTGTTAGAGTAGAGGATCCAAGCCAAGATCTTGAAATTCCTAGAGGTAAACAATTTTGGAAAAGCGAGCTTGAATCGATATTTTATCCAAGAGTATCTGGTATATGGCAAACGGTTTGGTTGGAATTTTTATCTCCAGAGTTTCAAATAGACGAATTAAAAATAACTCCAAATATCGATAAATCTAAAGTTATGTTTGAAATTAATATTAATGGGATAGGCTTCTCAGAAGTATATCTTTTCATAGACATTTCATTTGATAATCGGACTATTGCTCAAGATAATATTAATTTAGATTTTATCGGAAAAATCGGTCAAAGAAAGAATAAGAAAGTATTCAAAGAAAGGATTGAAATGTTTCATAAGGAAATGTTCTATGAAAATCCGACTCGCTTTAAATTCAAGGTTACAATACCTGACAATCTATTATTTCTTTGGAATGTAGGTAATCCAAATTTATACGATCTATCATTAAAAATTCAAAATGAAAAAACAGGTGAGATATATGATGAGATATCAAGTTATTTCGGTATGAGAAATATATCGATATCAGATAACGGAAATATAAATCAACAAATTTTGCTAAATGGTAAACCTTTATATCAAAAATTATTTTTAGTGCAAGGATATTGGCCTAAAGGGTTATATACTGCTCCCTCTGATGATCACATTAAAAAAGATATTCAATATGTTATTGACTTTGGATTTAATGGCCTAAGAACGCATCAAAAAGCCTTTGATGCCCGATTTTTATATTGGTGTGATAAGATGGGTGTTCTGGTTTGGGGTGAGATTGGTAATGCTTATCGCTTCTCTGTAAAATCACAACTTAGACTTATTAACGAATTCGTAGCAGTAATCGAACGAGATTATAATCATCCTTCGATTATTGCCTGGGTACCCCTAAACGAAGGATGGGGCGTTTCTGGAGCAAAAAAAGACCCAAAAAGAGGTTATTATACATCTTCATTATACTTTTTAATAAAATCAATTGATTCTACTCGATTAATTATAGATGACGATGGATGGTGGCATACGGAGAATAACGATGTCTGCACTCGACACTTTTATTCGACAACTAATTTATTACCAGCAACATTAGAGGAAGAAATTAGAAGTCATAAAACATCAGAACCAAGATTATATTTAAAACCATATGAATACAAAGGTGAACCAATTATATATAGCGAAATTGGAGGATTTGGGTATGATTTCAAAAAAGATATTGAAAAGAAATGGGGTTATGGAGGTTTAATCGAAGATTCTGAAGAATTTTTTGAAAAAGTTTTAAATTTACTTAAAGAATTCAACGAGAGAAAAGAATGGATTCAAGGATTTTGTTATACTGAACTCTACGATCAATTCCAAGAAATCAATGGTTTATTAACTTTTAATCGAGAACCTAAATTTCCACCCCAAAAATTAAAAGAAAAACTAGATGCTATGTTTTACTGAACTAGTTTTATATTTCTTATAGAATATAAGATATTAAAATCAGAAAATTATTGAATTACTAGGAATGAAAATGCTATGGCAAGACCTCTATGGTTCGTAATTTTATTGAAAAAAACTTTCCCAAATATTAAATTGATAGCTAAACTAACAAGGATTCCAATAATAGGAAAATTTTTCGATTTATTACTTTTTGAGGGGGATGATATTATTTACTTAACGAAAGATAGAGTAATAGCTATTAATAAAGAAGTTGAAAAACAAGCGGACATGGTGTTACCCTCAAAAATTTTGGAACACTTTATTGAAAAAGCTAACTATCATTGGGTAATGAATTTTTGTATATGTCGAGATTCAATGCAATGTAGCGACTACCCAATAGATTTAGGATGCTTATTTCTGGGAGAAGCTGTTTTAGGGATTAACCCCCAATTAGGGCGACTCGTAACTAAGGAAGAAGCCCACGATCACATAAGAAAATGTAAAGAAGCTGGTTTAGTTCATATGATTGGGAGAAACAAATTGGATAAGCAATGGCTTGGGGTAAACCCAGGATATAAGCTTTTAAGTATTTGTAACTGTTGTCATTGCTGCTGCTTATGGAGGATAGCTCCCGTTGTAGCCTCTAAAATTGGCTCTAAAGTGCAAAAAATGCCTGGAGTAACCCTAAAAGTAACTGAAAAATGTATAGGATGTGGAACTTGCATGCAAGGCATATGTTTTGTCGATGCAATTCACATGGTTGACAATCGTGCCAAAAAAAGTGAAGAATGTAGAGGATGTGGTCGATGCGTTGAGATTTGCCCTCAAAAAGCAATTGAAATAACTATAAATGATATTGAGTTTGTCGAGAAATCGATAAAAAGAATTGAAAAAGTTATCGATGTTACCTAGTTTTATATCTTACCAATCTTAATTCTTTAATGAAATGAGAATTAAGGACTTCAAATTAGAGGATTATTTCGCAAAGTATGAGTTTAATGTTAAATATACATTATGTTCTTCAGATTGCGAATCATTTAGCGTAGACGAATTGCTAAATATAGAAAAGGGCTCCTTAGAAGATCTTAAAAAAGTATGGTTAGGGTATACTGAATCTTTAGGCAATCCGATATTAAGAGAAGAAATTTCTAAATTATATCGAAATATTAGCCCTGAAGAAGTTATTGTATTTTCTGGGGCTGAAGAGGCGATTTTTATATTTATGAACGTTTTATTGAAAAAGGACGACCATATAATCGTTCAGTATCCAGCATACCAATCTCTCTACGAAATAGCTAATGCAATTGGATGCAAAGTTACGAAGTGGTTAATGGATGATGAGAACGATTGGGAACTTGATTTACAATTTTTAGAATCTAACATAACTCAATCTACAAGATGTATTGTTGTTAACTTCCCTCATAATCCTACTGGTTACCTTCCTACTGAAGATTTTTATAAAAGAATAATTAA
>JAUWZR010000278.1 GCA_030615235.1 Promethearchaeota archaeon | reverse complement strand
AATGTTTTTTCTCGGTGAATTTTACATTTACATGGATGAAGCTATCCAGGGTATTAAATACCTATCAATCTTCTATTACTATAATCCTGTTGATTACTTGGTAAACACAGACTTAGACTTATTTACACGAGACATTATTGTTTTAGGAATTATCAACGGAGTTCTCATTGTAGGGAGTTTATTTGTTTTTAGTAAAAAGGATATCCCAAATTAAAAAAAATAATTTTTATTATTATTCCTAGAATTATAAGGCTATATTTTTTAAATATTGCATTTTTACAACCAAATTGCTTTATTATCTTCTACAAATTGATCAAAAAGAATTGGCTTTTTCCCTGTAACTTCTTCAACAACATTTGTTATTTCTTCGGCAAAACCTTGAACAATACACTGGTTTAGACTAATCATTAACTCAATTATGATATCTTTAATTTTCAAAAGGAAGGTCTGGACAAGTCCAATTTCCTTGTCCTAATTCGTCTAGGGCGAAATGATGATATATATCCGACTCTGCTTCGGACCAAGACCACCACGGAGTAAAATAGCCCCCGGGGAAGGCATCACCTAATATAGTTAAATTATATCGAACAATTACGTAATCATAGCCAATTCCTCCGAAACCGAGTTCTCCAGGTTCAGAGCGCTGCATCGAATGAATATCTTCATTTAAAAAATCAAAACCTGCGTAGACCTTTACTGAGGATTCTTCATAAATATACCCCACTGCAAAGAAAACCTCTACACCCCACAAAGTTCCTGAGGATGAATTATTATCAGTATCAAAGGCAACGCTCATAGATTGGCCATGGACTAAATTTGATTGAATGCTCACGTTCTGGTTCGGGATTATGTCTGCATATTCTACCTGCAAATAGAAAAACTCTCCGTGGATACCCCATTTAACTGAAAGGATATCACAAGGAGGATAAGGAATAATAGTCTGTGGCCCTTCTATCTCTGAAACGTTCTCAAAATCCCCTAAAGGGTCTGTTATATTATATAACCAAATTACTTCAAGATCTTCAGGCCACGGAACATCAGTTATTATAGGTTCGCTATTTACAGGGGGTTGTATGACAAAATAAATCGTAATACCTATGCCTGCTATCAGAATTACGGCTATAAGAAACGTCAGTTTTTTTTTATCCATAAAATTATATTAATCGCATTAGTAAATAAATATTTTTAATAATAATAGAAAAGATAGCTTTCAAAGGAAGGCTGAATCGAGTATGCGAAAATAAATAGAAATTAATGCGTTGCTTGATCGAAAACTAAAAAGATTACTTTGTACTTTTTACAAAGTACCTAAACTATTTTTATCTAAAATTTGAAGACGATTCATTCCGGATATGAAACCGAGAATGTAAATATAATCATAATGGACTTCTGCTGCACTAATAAATGAGAAGAATGGATTATATGTATGAATTAGCACGGGATTTTCCAAACTGGAAATATCATATACTAATAGTCCTTCCTTATTTGAGGTGCAGTAAAGCATATCTGGTTCAACCCAAATGTTTTCTATATCTTTTGAATCTAACTTCCAAATAATTTTTGGAAGGGTGGGATCAGAAATATTTATCGCATATAAGTTATGTTGATATGAATCCTCGTAATCTGTGAAGAAGTCAGTAATAAATGCAATATTATTATATATTTGAAGCTTTTGGCCCGCGTGACGACTAATTCCCTCATCGTAAAAAGCAGAAATAATGTTGATATTTAATGGATTGCTTATATTTACGACTGTCAAGAGAGCTTCTCCTCCTATTATGTATCCATAGGCCCCCTGTATCTTGAAATCTTTAGCCCAGTCTACAACGCTACTTCTCTCTGATAATATGACCGGATCATTCGGTTTAGAGAAGTTATAAACAGAAAATATTCCTGATTTAATTGTATTGGGAGATCTCACTGAATATAGAAGATCACCCCGCAAAGCTAAAACACCTGCTTGAGATAGAACATTAATAACAGTAGGATTGTAAGTATCCTTAACATCTACTATCTGTACGTTTCCATCTCCTTCCTGCAAAAATAAATAACCATTTTGATATGAGATCCATTGAGGATTTAACATCTCGATAGTTTTTAAAATATATGGATGAGCTGGATTTGTAGCATCTATTATTGTAAGACTCTCATCGCAGATGTAAACAAAATCTCCCTGAACTTCCATATCTTTTATACCTCCTGGTAAGCCAGAGACGGTTCCAATAGCTAAGAAATTTATGCCAAATAAAAAAATAAGAATAACACCAATGAGAGAGATTCCTCCTCCTATTATACCAAATTTCTTTATCATAATACCGCTTTTTTTTTACTATTTTTGTCTAATTACTACTTGAATTATTACATATTTAAATTTTTTTACGGTTTTGATATGTTGTCAGATTAAAGAAAATTCAAATTTCGATTCCGATATTCTTTTTTCTTTAATTTCTACCTCCCTCCCCCGTGGTGCCCCCTCCTAAAAAAGTAGGTGAGCGATATATCAAATAATGTTTTTTATTTATATACCCCCGAAATTATTTAATTTTAAATTAGTTAATCAAAATATATAAGTAAAAAAGGAAGTGATAGGTTTGAAATTAAAAGAAGAAGAAAGCTTTCATGGAGAAATAATTGAAACACAAGAAGCATTCATCGAAGACCTCTGCGAGAGAGTTAATACCGTTTATAACACCGCAATAGACGAGGAAGATAAAATGAATCCACTCGCTTATTTCATCGGATTTCTGACTGCTCTTAAAGGAAGGCTGAATCGAGTATTCGAAAAAATATAGAA
>JAUWZR010000115.1 GCA_030615235.1 Promethearchaeota archaeon | reverse complement strand
TTTTTCTAAATCGGGAGTTGCGTTATCAACAGCCCAATCTAGTAATTGATCGTAATAGGATTCAATTTCGTATGATTCGGGACTATTGGATAAAACTGCTAATATAAATTGGGTTTTTTGATTAGGCATAATAATATTTCTACATACAATATAATCGCCACTATATTTGATTTTTATACTCGAAAGAACGGATAAGTTCATTTCCTCAGAAGCTTTATATGCTGCATCGCTCAATAAGGAACTCATGGCAGCAACAACCCGATCATCAACTATTTCTGCTTTTTGGGAAGCTAAAACTAATCCTGTTGAAGTAGAGAACAATGACGCTCTAAAATTCCCATTTTCATTTAATTCTTTAAGCACAAGCTCAAGTCGGCTAACCACAATTAATTATCCCTTAAATTCTTTATTTAAAAACTAATGAAAAAAAATCTTATTACAAGATGTATATATATTATGAACTATTTAGTATTTAATTTTACTTTATCTTAAATCCAGATTTATAAGAAAAGTCGATAGAATATTATCATTATCAATCTTCAGGGTAATAACACTTGGTCTCGCAATGGGTTTTTCAAATCCTTTTTTAGGAATTGGTGCTATAGGTTTTGTTGGGCTCCCAGGATTGATTAATAGCGTATTATAAGGTGTTCCTTTAATAAGTGGTTGATGAGTATGCCCAAAAATAAGAATATTGATATTACGCTCTTTAAAAAAAACTTCTATATTCTCAGGTTTCTTGTGTATTATTCCGAGGGAGTATTTACCAACTTCAAAATTTATAAAAATCTCTAATCCCGGTATTTTGTCTGACTCCCCTCGTACGCATCGGACTGGAGCGATATTTTCCAGATCGTCAAGAAAAAACGATTCACAAACATCTCCAGCGTGAATAATTTCATCAACATCTTTGAAAGTTTCCTCTAATTGATTCAATAATTTATAATATAATTTGTTTTTATCAATATTGATAAAATGTGTGTCAGAAATGATTCCAAATTTAGTCATTTCTTTTTTAATACTCGCTATAATATTATCATTCCAATTAAAAAAATTATTAATCCAAATAAAAAATCCATCATAATTCTGACAAATGTTTCTAACGAATTTTCTCCGATATTTTCATCACGGGCAAAATAGCTTTTAAACTCTTTCCAACCTATTGATAAACTCTCTTTAATTCGAGAAAATTGCCAAATAAAAAGTACAATTCCTATTATCAACAAAGGAATGTAAACATAAAAGGTCATAAACGAAAAATCAATACCATTTAAATAGTTCCAAATCGAATGAGATGCTATAAAGTTGTTAACAGTATGGGCAAAAATTACTGGAAATATCCAATGTTTTCTTAAAACTACCATAGAAAGAATAATTCCTACTAAAAATGTTTGTAAAAACCAAATAATCGGAAAAATAATTGGCAGTCCGGATGAAGACGGGTTAATTATATATGCAAAATGTCCTAAACCGAAGAAAAAGGAAGTTATGATCACCGCAGACATTTTATTAAAGTAATCACTTCCTCTGTTAGTTAAAAAACCTCTTGTTAATGATTCTTCATATATCGCAACGCATAGAGGTATCAAAAGGACTGATAGAAGAAAAATTGAATAATTCTCGTTAAAATAAGAATTTAAAGAAGATTGTCCTGCGGGATCTAATGCCGTAGAACTAAAATCAAGCAATCCAGGTACGAGAAGATAACCCAAAAAATCTATTGGTATAAAAATTAAAAAAAGCAATAAAATACCGTATAAGAGTTGAAATTTAAAATTTTTTCTTGATATTTTAAACAAATTAAGAAAATTTCTTGAAGGACTAATGTCTTCCTCTAAAATCATTAATTTTCTCTGTTTTTCCATTAAAAAATTTGATAAATAAAGGAATATAGGTATAGCAACAACTATAATAGCTGCTCTTACTAAATTATAAAGACGCTCATATAATATATCGTTTTCATAGATAATAAAAGATAATAAAGGTACTAGAATTATCGTAAATATGAAAATTCCTAGGAATATTGTTAACACTTCAAAAAGAAAATAAAATCTCTGCTTAATAATTGTTTTTAATGGTGATTTTGGTCTTCTCATGATTTATCCATATAACAAGTGTTATGAATAAAGATTAGTTAAATCGAAATATTATAAATTTTTTTATTTGTTGGTATTTCAAAAAATTTCTAGTTGGATACTATTTGGGATACCATTTCTCGCTCCAATTTTTTGAATACAATTACCAGCTAAATAGTTACCAATTTTTAAATAGGTTCTAAGGTGATCAACATCTAAAATCATACTTTGAACCAACCCATACATAAAACCAGCAGAAAAAGCATCGCCCGCTCCGGTTGTATCGACAATTTTATCTAATTCAAGCGAAGGAATTAGTCCGTTTCCGTTTTTAGTAATGAAAAAGGATCCTTTTTCTCCAAGAGTAACTACAATTACCCGGATACCTAAAAAAAATAATTTTTTTGAATGTTTTATTATTAATTCTTCATTTAAATCATTTTCTTTTATATTTAAAAGAGTGTGATATTCCCTCTGCGAAAGAATCAGTATATCAATCTTTTCCAATAATTTTTTTATTTTAGTGAACCCCTGGTCGACGATTAGCATGCCAGGGTTTAAAATTACTGGAATATTGTTACTTTTACCTATTTCTGCTGCAATTTGTAGCGGTTCAAGGTTTCTTAAACTGCTTAAAAAGATTATTTTTGTATTTTTAAGTTCTTTTTCTGATATATCTTTTTTTGAGAGATAGTTAGCAGCACCACTATAAGCGTATATTCTTCTTTCCCCTTTTTGATTTAAAGCTACATATGCAGATCCCGTTGAATATTCTCTAGAATACTTAATTAATCTTGTATCTACAGAGACTTCTTTAAAATCGTTAATTATTTTCTCACTGAAAGTGCCATTTTCCCCTAGTTTACCGATAAACGCCGTTGATAACCCAATTTTTGCGCAAACATAAGCAGTATTCGCTGCAGCCCCACCAGATAATATTGTTAAATCTGATACAAATACTTCATCATCATCAAATGGATGTCTTACTACTTGAGCTATTATGTCAACAAGTGCAGCCCCAATACAAATAACATCGAAAATATTAACCACTTCACTTCTAAATTATGCTTTTTTGATCGTAATTAAAAGATCCAAATTCAGACTTGATTTCGAGTAAATTCTGGTGTTTTGAGGGTGAATTTTGGCAGTAACCGATAATTTTCGACTCTACATTGTATTTTTTGCTGATTTTGATTATATACTGAGCTATAGTTTCGTCACAATAAATTTCCATCCGATGACCCATATTAAACACCTGAAACATCTCTTTCCATGAAGTTTCTGAAGAACTTTGAATAAGTTCAAATATTTTAGGAATTTGAAACAGATTGTTTTTTGTGTATTTAATTCCTTTACCATAGTTCAAGATTTTTGTTTGACCTCCTCCCGTGTTGTGGATTATTCCGTGAATTTCCTTCCGATGGTTTTTTAGTACATCTAAGATTATTGGGGCATAAGTTCTAGTTGGAGACAAAAGCGCTTTTCCTATTGTTAGACTCGAACCCTTAATCTTGTCAGAAAGTAAGTGATTTCCGAAAAAAACTAATTGTTCTTCAAGAGATTGGTCATAGCACTCAGGATATTTCGCGTAATATTCGTGCGATAGAACGCCGTGTCGAGCAAGCGTTAAACCGTTACTACCTATCCCGCTATTAAATTCTTCTTCATATGTTGCTTTTCCAGAGCTAGCTAAACCGACGATTACATCGTTATTGCAAATTTTGCTTAAGTCGATGACATCTTTTTTCTTCAAACTAGTGAACGCTGATGCGTCGATTATGAGCGTTTTTACGACATCTCCGACATCAGCGGTTTCACCACCACAAACTAAAGTATTTAAACCCAAGTCAGACAACTTCTTACTAAAGGAATAGTATTCTTGGATTATGGTATTTATAATCTCGCCATCAATATACCTGCTATTTCGACCGATATTATTGGAAATGAAGTAATCTCCTATCGCCCCAACGCAGAGCATATCGTCAATATTCATCACAATTGCGTCTTGTACAATTCCTCTAAAAATGGATATGTCCTCTAGCTCTTTATGATACATATAAGCGAGACTAGATTTAGTCCCCGCTCCATCGGAGTGAAAAATTGAACAATAATCCTCTCTTCTCCTCACATCATGAACGATTTTACAAAAAGATCCAGGGAATAATCCTTTATCAATAAATTGTATTGCCTTGTGGACATCTTCCTTTTTAGAAGAAACACCTAATTGAGAATAAATATCTTTATGATCAGACATTTTTATAACGCGTACTTATTTTTAAGAACATTTAGAAGATTTTCTGTTTGTTCAAGAGCTTTCCCTATGTATTTGTGAGGATCTAATAATTCGTCAATCTCGTTTTTAGAAAAGACTTCTTTAATTTTTGGGTTTTTAAATAAAATTTCGTTAATTATTATATTTTCATTTTTTGATTTAATAGCTGCTTTCCTTAAAATTTCATGTCCTTCTTGCCTCCCGATACCTTTTTTAACTAGATTAACCATGACTTTTTCGACGAGGCTCGCTCCTTTAGTAAGATTTAAATTTTTCTCTATATTAAATTCGTTAAATTCGACCCCTAGGATAATATCAGTTAATTGATTTATCATATAATCTAAAAGTATGAAATTCTCTGAGAAAATTATTCTTTCATTAGCAGAATTCGTTATATCTCTCTCATCTTCTAAAATTATATTATCTAAAGCGGGAATTACGTTAGACTTCAACAATCGAGCTAAACTACAGATTCTCTCAGATTTATGAGGATTTCTTTTGTGGGGCATTGTTGAACTTCCAACTTGGCTCTTCTTAAAAGGTTCAAACATTTCAGCTATTTCATTCCTTTGAAGTATTCTAATTTGCCTTGAAATTTTAGCAAGAGATTGCCCTATTAATGTTGTAATAAAAATCACCTCAGCGTGACGATCTCTTTGAATTATTTGGTTTGCTATTAATGCCGGATGTAAATCAAGCTCTTTAGTTACTATATTTTGTATTTCAATACCTTTCTCTCCAAAGCTTGCCATAGTTCCCACTGCACCAGACATTTTACCGAATGTTATCCGATTAAATGTTTCTTTTAATCTATCCATATGCCTATCTAATTCATATGCCCATACACCAAATCTCATCCCATAAGTTGTTGGAATAGCATGTTGTCCGTGAGTTCTTCCTATACAAACGAGGTTTTTCTTATCATCTATTACTTTGATTAAGGCTATAATTAGTTTCTTCAAAGATTTTATAATGTACAAAATCGCCTCTTTTAATTGAAGTGCTGTTGCTGTGTCTTCAATATCATAACTAGTTGCTCCTAAATGAATGTATTTCCCAGCGTCTCCTTCACATTGCTCAGATAAAGCTTTAACCATAGCCATTAAATCATGATGTATTTCTCTATCGATTTCTTTGACACGATTTAAATTTACATATTGTAAATTAGCTTTTTTAAATATCTCATCCGCAGCATCTTGAGGAATGTTCCCAAGTTTAGCGTGAGCTTTAGCTAATATAGCTTCAACTTTTAACCAGTTGGCTAATTTTTTTTCTTCAGTAAAAATCTCGGCTATTTCAGTTCGATAACGGGTTTCAACAGGATTGATAAATTTATGATCCATAGCTACCTAACTCTTTTATCTTCTCTATAATTGAAATAATCTATGATCAAATATTATTCTTTTTTTAAATTATTATTAAAAAGCAAATATTTCAGTAAAAATATCCCAATGGTTGTATCGTAGAAAAAGAAGTATTAAAAATAAATTTTAATTCTGATGACCTGTACGCCTAGCTGCGATTTGACCAACCTTTCGACCAGGAGGAGCATTTCTAGAAGTAGTAGTTGGTTTATGGGGACTTTGCTTTGCCCCACCGCCATATGGGTGGCTTGCAGCGTTCATAGCAACTCCACGAACTACTGGCCATTTTTTTGCTTTAGAGCGGTAAGCGTGGTGTGCGTTTCCTGCTTTCAGGAAAGGTTTATCTGTTCTACCTCCTCCTGCGACAACTCCAACGGTCGCTAGGCAGTTCCCGTTAATCCATTTGGTTTTTTTCGAGCGAAAAAGAACTTCGACTTGATTTTTGGTGTCATTCTTGTTTCTAACTATTGCAGAAACGCCAGAGGCTCGTGCTAACTTGCCACCATCCATCGGCATTATCTCGATGTTGAATACAAGCGTTCCTATTGGCATTTTTTTAACAGGTAGAATATTTCCGACTTTTACTTCTTGACCGTCTCCCGTTTTTGATTGGATAAATTCTTGTCCTTCATATATTCCTTCTGGAGGTAACCATAAACTTTTTTCCCCATCTTCGTACCTAATTTTAGCTACTGGAGCACCTCTACCTGGAGCGTGAACGAATTCAATCACTTTAAATTTTAACAATTTTTCATCTTTCTTGAAGGGACGATACTTTACTTTTCCTACATGTCGGTGACTTGGAGATCGAGCCCATAAATGGCCGTATCCTTTTCTTTGAGCTAATATACGCTTTCCCATAAAGATCACTTACTATATCGAATTAGTAATATCTAATTAACAAAAGTTTAAATTTTTTATTATTTTGCATAGCAATTATAGATTTTTGAGAAAAAACTATTGTTTTTTTAAAAAGGTTTTGCTCTTTAATAGGCTATCAATGTTGTAATTAAAAGCTATTGGTAGTTCCCTATCTATGAACTCTCCAGCAATATTTGTTAAAAGTAGATTTTTAATCTCATTCGGGTCTTGAGTTTGGCCAAGAACCCAACCAAGTTTAACATAACCGACCTCTGGTAAAATATTCTTTCCAGGAATAACACCAAGATTTTGTAACTCTCTTCCAGTGGAATACACATCCATTCCAACGAACCCATGTAAGGTTTGAGTGGTCATAAGTATAATAATTCCTTCCTGGATTGCTCTTTTAATAGATTCATGAACATATGTGCTAATGTGACCTAATCCCGTCCCTGCAATTACTATTCCTTTATAGCCCTTATCGATATAAAAATCAATTAATTCACTTTCCATACCAGGGTAAGAGTAGATTAGTGCGATCTTCTTCTCAAATTTTGTCTTTAATATAATCTCTCGATTTGATCTCTTCTTATAATCTGAACTAAACATCTTGATTTTTCTGTTTTGGATCATGCCTAATGGAACTTGATCAATAGTACGGAATGCCTCTCTTAGGGATGAATGCATTTTTCTGATGAGTGTACCCCTATGGATTAACCCATAATCATGTGAAGAGGATCCTAACATTGTGACCAAAACTTCCGAAATATCTGAACTTGCTACAACCGCAGCGTTGATCAAATTAAGAGCAGCATCAGAGGACGGACGATCAGAGCTTCTTTGACTTCCTGTAATTACTACAGGAATAGGCAAATTATCAAGCATGAAAGCTAAAGCAGCACTTGTAAAGCTCATGGTGTCAGTTCCGTGTCCTATTAATATTCCGTCGATTCCAGCATCTGTTGCGCTTTTAACCTTTTTTGCGAGTTCTTGCCAATATTCTGGTTTCATATTTTCTGATAAAATCTCAAAAGCAATCTCACATTCAAGGTTACATATTTCTGCTAATTCTGGGACGGCACTAAACAATTCTCCTGGGGTAAAAGAAGGGATAACCGCACCGGTAGTATAATCTAGCCTTGATGCTACTGTTCCCCCTGTACCCAGAAGTTTGATGTTTGGTAAATTTTTCTTTTTTGGGAATTTTTTTTCTGGAATTTTATAGATCGCCTCTTTTTTACCGGTTTTTTTAATCTCTTTTACATCGTTTATTTTAATACCAATATTGTAATTGTTTTTTAATTTAATTTCAATAAAATTAGGAGCAGAATACTCATTTCTAGGTAAGATAATCCCTTTTAAAGTGGTTTTTTTTGTTATTAATTCAACTATATCCCAAATTTGAATATTTTTCCTTTCTAGGTATTCTCTTGCTTTTCCTTTGTATCCTTTTAACGAATCATTCATTTACTTCAACTCCTTTAATTTTAAA
>JAUWZR010000124.1 GCA_030615235.1 Promethearchaeota archaeon | reverse complement strand
TATCTCAAATAGTCTTTATGTAAGACACGCTTATTCGAGGAATGTGGATCCAGTATTACAAGGGGTTCCGGATATAGTTATTAGACCAAAGGACGCTCAAGAGGTTTCTGAAATTCTTAAGATTGCTAACGAGGAAAATATAGCTGTGATACCTCGTGGAGGTGGAGACTGTGAATTCGGTGGCAGCAAACCCATTGATGATAGTGGAATTGTCTTGGATTTAAAGCGAATGAATAATGTAATTAAACTAGACCAAGAAAATCTTATTGTTACAGTCGAAGCTGGCATATCCTGGGGAAAATTGAACGATTATTTATGCAATTTCGGATTATATACCGGATGTTTAGGTCCTGGGTCCGGATTGACTGCTTCAGTTGGTGGTGGTATCTCTCATCAATCGGTTGGAGGAGGGGGGTGCGCTAAATATGGATCATGTACGAATCAATTAGTTTCTTTAGAGGTAGTTTTACCAACTGGGGAGATAATTGAAACTGGTTCGCAAGCAAACAAATATTCAAAAATTCCGTTTAATAGATTCGGAAACGGTCCTGACTTCGCAAGTATTTTTTGCGGTGATAACGGAATTTTTGGAGTGAAAACCCAAACCTCGTTGCAAGTGTTTCCAAAACCTCCATTTGCGAATTATAAAACTTTTCTAATGCCACGAAAATCTGAAGAAATATCAGCAAAAATATTTACAGAAATAAGGCTTAAAGGGATTGACGTTTACGATTCGATGTACTTTATGGATTTATTAGTAAGAGTGGGCACAGAAAAAGGAATATTTCCCCTATGGGAAAACTTAAAGAGAAAAAGGGGTACAATGTTTTACACCGTAGAAGCTAACTCAGAAATAGAACTTGAAGAGAAAGTTAAACAGTTAGACAAGATTTTTCTACAAAATAAAGCAGAAGTATTAGGTCCAGAAATTGCAGACGGGAACATAGGGAAGTGGCACTACGAAGAACAAGGACATTGGTTAATTGCACATAATTTATGGGGGTTAGTCCCTGGTTTTACAGCATTAGACGCAGAATGTCACACGCCAATTACCGCTTATCCCGGAATTTTAAAAGATGTAGATCTTTGGGATTTTGAACACACTAAAGAAATGGAACAAATTTTAGAAGTTTCAGGAATGCGACCAATTTCTGGAGCGGGCCCGATTATATTAATTGGAGATCACAACGTTGAGTTAACAACCGGATTTACAAGCTTCGAAAGCTATATTGATGGAACAAATTACGAATTTCTTAAAGAATTAAACATCAAACTTTGGAAATCGCTACTCGAAAGAATAACTAAACACGGAGTAACATGGTACATGGTAGGAGATATTCTAAGTAGACTATTGGTCGAAATTGGAGCGTTTCAGCCAGAGTACTTACAATTCTTGAAATCAATTAAAAAAACACTTGATCCGCGATTTATTTTAAGTAGAGGGAAGTTTAATTTTTGGGGAGAAAAATAAAAAGCAAATATTATTAGAAAAAGAAGTAAAAAACATGTTTAGTAAAAGGATTTATCTTGAAGATAATGTGGGGAATATAGTTAAAGTAAAAGGGAGAATTTCTAAAGTAATCTGGCAACATATGACAGCTCTTATTGATTCTCATCCACACATGAATTATTTCGACTTAGCTGATAGTTATCAAATTATAGTTTATACTAAGGACCAGATTTCTTGTGAAGGTCAGATCGAAATAACTGGGAAAGTCACGAAGCTAGAGAGTGATTACAACAATCCGGAAGTTAAAATTAGCGATAAATTTGCTGAATATCATATAATTGCAGATTCTTGGAAATGTATTGAAGAATGATTAAAAAATGAGAAAGTTTGAAAATAAATGAAATAAAGATATTTAATACAATTAGAATACATTTAAGTAATTTATAGCGTCTATTATTAAGTGTTTTATAAAATTTTAAGAGGTTTGACAAAATTGTCTGAAGTATATAAAAAATTAGAAGAAATTGTGAAAGAGAAATACATCTCTAATAGTATTTATGTTCGGCACGCCTATTCAAGAAATGTAGATCCCGTTTTACAAGGCGTACCTGATATAGTAATTAGACCGAAAGATGCTCAAGAGATTTCAGAAATTCTTAAAATTGCTAATATTGAAAATATCCCCGTTACGCCTCGTGGAGGTGGGATTTGTGAATTTGGTGGAAGCAAACCCATTGGGGATGGTGGAATAATATTAGATATGAAAAGAATGAACAAGATTATCAATTTAGATGAAGACAATCTTATTGTAACTGTTGAAGCCGGAATTTCTTGGGGAAAATTAAACGAATACCTGTGTCATTATGGTCTTTATACGGGTTGTATGGGACCGGGTTCTGGAATGTCTGCGGCAGTAGGAGGTAGTATATCTCATCATTCAGTAGGTGGAGGAGGATGTGCAAAATATGGTGCTTGTACTAATCAATTGGTTTCATTGGAGGTTGTACTTCCGACGGGTGATATCATTGAAACAGGCTCTCAAGCTAATAAGTACTCCAAATTCCCTTTCAATCGATTTGGTAATGGTCCTGATTTAGCCGGGCTTTTCTGTGGTGATAATGGAATTTTTGGCGTGAAAACTAATGTTTCGTTACAAATGTTTCCAAGACCACCATTCGCAGCCTATAAAACCTTTCAATTGCCCCGGAAAGAACGAGTGATTTCAGCTAAAATTATGAATGAGATTAGGCAGAAGGGAATTGATGTTTACGACGTTATGTATATAATGGATCTTATTGTTAGAATAGGTTGTGAGCAAGGAATGTTTCCGTTTTGGGAGAACTTGAAAAAGAAGAGAGGAGTAATCTTTTATACAATCGAAGCAAATTCGGAAAAAGAATTAGATGAGAAAGTAAAACAAATAGACGAGATTATGATTAATAATAAGACAGAAGAATTAGGTTCAGAAATTTCTGATGGAAATATAGCTAAATGGCATTATACTGAACAAGGTCATTGGCAATTCTATCATAACTTATGGGGCATGTCTCCCTGCATGGAACCATTAACAGCAGAATGTTTTAGTTCGATCGATTCATATCCTGAAATTTTAAACGATATTGACCAATGGGACATGGAACATAATGAAGATATGCAAAAAATTTTAAGTATTACAAAATCTCGTCCTATTGCAGGTAGTGGACCAATATTATTAATTGATGGAAATAATGTAGAAATAACATGTGGCTTTACTAGTTTTGGAAGTTATTTCGATGGAGTTAATCACGAAATTCTCAAGGAGATAGATTTAAAGCTCTGGAAATCGCTATTAGAAAGAGTGACAAAAAGCGGGGTTCAGTGGTATATGATGGGAGATTTTATGTCTCGTCTGATGGTCGATATTGGAGCCTACACGCCAGAGTATTATAACTTTATGACGTCAATTAAGCAAGTATTAGATCCAAAAATGATTTTAAGTAGAGGAAAATTTAACTTTTGGGGGAAGTAAGAATATGAGTGAATTAAAAAATCTGAAAGAAGAATGGAAAGCTGTGTTTTCGTGCATGTCGTGCGGTGATTGCGGATTTGCCATTCGACCAGCAGTCGGTAGATATTTAACTTGTCCAGTTAAGGAAGCGAAAGGAGATGAGGGTTTTGAGATATATTTTTCTCGAGGAAGGATGAATATCCTTAAAAGTATATTAGAAGGGCAGATTCCATTGTCTAAGGAACTTGCTGAATTTGTCTACCAGTGCTCAGAATGTGGAAATTGTACTGAGGTATGTCATATGTCTCAAAATGAATATATTGTATTAAATACCTCTAAATGGATCGACCATGTAAAAGTATGGGAAGCGCTACGAAAAGATTTGGTTGAAGCCGGTTTTGCTCCCCTTGATAGACACGGCAAGCTAATTGATTACATGAAAGACGATAACATGAGAAATCCTTACGGCGAAGAAGAAGCTAAGAAATTTGAGTGGGTATCTGAATTTCCTGAAATCAAGGAAAAAGGAGAATTGATGTTTTTTGGAGGGTGTACAATGCCGTTAAGACAAGTAGATACGTTAAAAAGCATGATGAAAATTCTTAAAGCAGCGGGAAAGGATATTGCCATGTCGAAAGATGAGTGGTGTTGTGGTTCTATTGCCTTGAGAATTGGAGATGAGCGCTCTGTAATTGATATTATTAAACATAACATAGAAATTTTTAAAAACATGGGAGCCAAAACGATATTTACAGCATGTGCGGGATGTTATAGAACGTGGAAAAAAGATTATCCAGAATTGTTAGGCGAAGAATTACCGTTTGAAGTAAAACACATAACAGAAATATTAGTTGACATGTTAAATAATAACGAGATACCGTTTAAATCAGTTGAAGGTTCGGAAATAGTAACCTGGCACGATCCTTGTCATTTAGGAAGACATATGAATCTTTACGAGATACCTAGAGCCGCCTTACTTAAAATACCGGGATTAGAATTAAAAGAAATGAAAAGAAATCGGAATAATGCTTGGTGCTGTGGAGCCGGAGGAGGCGTAAAGAGCGAATTTCCCGATTTAGCGCTTAACATTTCAAAAGAAAGAATTAAAGAGGCTGTGGATACTGGAGCGCAAATTTTAACTACGAGCTGTCCATTTTGTATTGGTAATCTGAGCGATGCTTATAAAGAAATGGAATTAGATGTTCAAGAAAAAATTACCGTAATAGATATAATTGATTTAATCGCGAGTAAAATCTAAATTTTATTTTTTCAAATTTCTTTTTACAGAAAGCATTCCTGAATAGTAAATTCAGAGTCTGATTTCGATGAAAATTCCATGGAAAAACTAATCAAAAACAATGAACTCAATAATAAATGTATATAAAGGAAATTAACCTAATTATAAATCACTAACAAATTTTATTCTCCTAATATCTCGAAAATAATATAAACTCAAGTGAAAAATTAAATATATTAATTTTATTCACTAAAAACAAGGTATGGGTTATTTATGGTAAAATATTATCATTGTGAGAAGTGCAAAAGGGTATATAATACTGAAATCTGGATAGGTGAGGTACATACATATAACGGAATTTGTCCTTTATGCATTGCGGGAGAACAACAAGAAAATCAAACGCAGCAAGATAGTGCAGAGGATCATATAATGAATAAATATGATACGGAACCCACCAAAAGAATGAAAAATAATCTTGAAAGCACTCAGGCTTCACCAATAGAAATAGAAAGAAGTCTACTCTCAAGTTTAGAACAGAAGGTTAATGATGTTTTATCTGGTGAAGGTTCAATAGATGTTCTAATTAAGGAAATTCAAGATGGACTTGTAGATAAAGCGAAAGAAAGGATTGGAGAGACAATTCAAAGTTTTGATGCGAGTAAAATTGACGCTCAAAAAGTTGTTGATTATGTTGAAAAGACATTTGAATATTTAAGTGAATATAAAAAATATATGGATAATGTAGTTAAAAAACTACAGGATAATCCCAAAATGAAGGTAAAAACTGCTATAGAGAAGGTCTTTAAAGAGACAATGTCAAATATGCCAAAGGATGTTCCAAAGGATGTCCTCCTTAATAAGAAGGCAATGTTAAAAAATGTGTTTGGTAAGGCCGAAAAATGGTATAATATTTATTCAGATACTAAAGATGTTTATGAACTCACCAAAAAAATGGTTTTACACCCATTTAATGAAATCCAAAAGAAACTCAGCACTCTTCCTTTCTACACTTCGAGTTAATTAGGATTTATATTTTTCTTTTTAAATTTTGTCCCAAATTTAATGAAAATTGGAATGGAAAGGTAAATTCAGAGTCTGATTTCAATGAAACTTCCTTTGAAATAAATTAATTATTCAAAGTAATCAAAACTTTAGTCTAATAATCTTAAATATAAGAGAATACTTAGTTACTAATGAAATCTCTTTTGGTTTTGTTTTCATATCATCACAATAATACTGAGAAAGTCGCTAACGTCTTCGCAAAAGTTTTTGATGCACAAATTAAAACGCCACAGCAAATAAACCCTGAAGAGCTTCAAGAGTATAGTCTAATTGGCTTTGGCTCAGGGATATATAGTGAAAAACACCATAAACTTCTGCTTGACCTTGCCGATAAACTACTACAAGTCACCAACAGGAAAGCATTCATTTTTTCAACCAGTGCAATACAAGGAAAAGCCAAAGTCGCCAAAGATCACTCGCTGCTTAGGGAAAAACTGCAATCGAAAGGTTACATGATTGTTGATGAATTTAGTTGTAAAGGTTTTAACACAAATAGTTTCATGAAATATTTTGGGGGAATGAATAAGGGTAGACCGAATGCTGAAGACCTCAAACATGCGGAAGAGTTTGCTCAGAACCTGAAGCAGAACCTGCAAAAGGAGTAAGACTTGAATCAATGTGAGAATTTATATATAGAAAAGTCTGTCTTGCATGGTGTTCCAAATGAGATATGCAATTTAGGGGATTTAGATAGTTCCATGATGAGCCCCATGTTTGTATAGACTCCACTCGGAAGGTCATGGCGACAAATAGGATGTTCTTTCGGATCGTGAGATCTTAAGATTCTTTTGATCATTTTAACAGTTATCGCCCTTGAATTATCTTGTAAATCGTGTTTTAATGAATCTAACCGTGTTTTTGTATCTAATCTTTTCTTTTCATATCCGTATTCCCCATAATAATTAATATTATTAAGAAGTGTTAAATATTCATCATCTACAT
Organism: Promethearchaeota archaeon; assembly: GCA_030615235.1. GTDB lineage: Archaea > Asgardarchaeota > Lokiarchaeia > Sigyniarchaeales > SOKP01 > SOKP01. The sequence continues at coordinate 873 of JAUWZR010000124.1, read as the reverse complement.
CTGTATTTTCGATAGCGTGATTAGTATGATAAACACGAGTAGACCCTTGATATGGAAGAAATTGCTTAACTTGGTTAAGTGAACATTCATAATCAACAACACTAGTCCCATCTCCAATGAGATAATTTACCCCTGAGGCATGAGGTAGTTTTTGAATGACATTGACTGCGTCCTTAAGAGATTTCTGATTCAATATAAGTCGGGAGATAAAAAGCGCGCCCAATCCGTTTAAATTTTTCTTTAGACTAAGACTCAATGCATTCAAGCACACTCCAACAGAATTATTGTTCATTCCATATATTCCAATTAATCCTGGATAACCTATATGATACCATTCCATTGAACTTTCGGGATCTTTTGCGTGGATTAGTGTTTCTACTCCAACCCAACCAATTGAATTATCTGCATTTTGAGCAATTATTGGATAATCTTGGGTTTGATCAAAAACTCCTAATGCAGTACATTGCTGACTCGTAATCGTCTTGAATTCATCCTTTAATCTTTGCAAATTTTCTGTACTTGCTCGCAGGATCCAATACCACCCCATTTCTTCGATTAATTGTCTGACAAAGATGCTGTTGAAATCAAATTTTGTCCCATCAGCAATTCCTTGTATTTCGGCAATCAAATCTGGAGTCCATTTCTTGGCAGTCGAGAGAAAATTAGTCGTATCTAAAATATCTTTAGCGAAGAGATCATATGACGTGAAACCAAAATGACGAGTGATTTTCTCAAACATCATTCTAGGAATATGTTTCTTAAGCGCTTCTCCGTGAATTTTCCCTCTTTCATAAGCAGAGCCTTCGGTTTCTAAAAAAATCATGTTCCATACAATTTTAAGTTAGTTTTTAGATGGTAGTAAATAGGTATTAT
>JAUWZR010000167.1 GCA_030615235.1 Promethearchaeota archaeon | reverse complement strand
CGACAGATATAGAAGAGGAAATAAATGAGGATGATTTTGATGAGAATTTAAACGATGTGGAAGAAGATACAGAATTTCTAAAGGAAATTACTCCAAAACCATTCCGAGGTTCGATAATCATTGATAAAGGTGTTTATGGACAACCTAAACAACCAAGAAAAAAATCAAAATCTAAGCCTAAAAAAGTTACACAAAATGCAGTTGCTTCCGAAAACATTGAATCTGATTTGCTAAAACAGAAGCAATTGGAAGAGGATATGACTAAAGTGCTTTCATTCTTATCAAAGAAAATAACTGTAAAACCCTTAAAAATTGTTAAAAAGAGTATTGACGGTTCAACAAAACCTAAAGATTCCATACCTCCCTCGAGTATGAACGAAATCTTGAAGGATTTGTTAAAATTAGACTTACACATCGAAGCTTCTGCGATTATTAAAAATGACGGAACAATTTTAGCCTCAGCTCTTAGTTCAAGGATTTCAGATTCCCTTTTTGCGACAATTGCAGCCAACCTGTCAATGATTGGAAACGATATTATTGAAGGCTTAAGTGCTGGAAATCTTCTCACTATATCAATACGAGGTACTGATGGGGTATTAGATTTAGCGCCTATCAGCTTCAAAAAGCCACCGGGAGACGATATGATCTTAATTATTTTCTCACACCCTAAGATCAAAAGTGGAATAATACTCTTTGCAGTAAACATTGTCAAGAAACTAGTAAAACAATATCTGGGTCTATCAAAATAAATAATTTATTAACGCAACTGCTTTTGTACAATCATTTTTTCAACCGTAACGGTTTTAAAATATTGCAAATTTACTGATAGTTCTTGTAAAAATGAGTTCAAATTTAGAATTGCTACAAGAGGGACTGAATTTTCATTAATTCTTATCCAATTTGATTCTACTGTAACCATAAGCGGAATTAAGATAAAAGGTAACCGTTTTTTATAGTTGTAGGTTAAACCTAAGATTTCTTGAATCATATTAGATAGGATTTCTGGGTTTTTTTTAAGAGCTTTTACTCTCTGGTATTGTAAATTTGCAGCCTTGTTCATTGCGGAATAAGAATCTTTACGTTTCCATTGTTTAGCGTCTATAACGAGAATATAATTTTGAAAAATCCCTATAACATCAATTTCGTATCATTTTTGAGATGTTTCATATTTTAACTTAGATTTATCGGAAAACCTATAATTTTTTATTGTCTTATAATGATTTTGAGATAAAATTTCTTGAATTAGAGCTTCGAAACCGTCGTAATTTAATAAATACGATAATTGGTTTATATCTAAATCCAAATAGTTGAAACATCTCGTAATAAATGCAATTTTGTCAATTACAACGTAAGGTACGTAATTTCCCTTTTGTACTGTGATAAAATCAAATCTTTCTATAAAATCTTGGAGTTCATATTTGTCAAAAATTTTAAAAAAATCAATATCTGAAAACTCGAACCACAATTCGGTCACTTCGGAATTCGATTCTCTAAGTAAGTTGTAAATTTCTAAGAAAAACTGTTTTAATGATGGAGTTGAAAATAAATCAGACATAATCCTATTTATGCTAGAGTTCTAAAATAAAAGAAGGAGAGTATTGATATAATGATTAATTATCTGGATTCAACTAGAATTATCTGAAGCTTCAATTAATTTTTTAACTTCATTAAATTCATTGACAACTCCCTGATAAATAAATTCTTTTAGTTCATTAACATCTTGACACTCATCAATTTTCTCTTCTAAATCAGAATAAGGAAACCCTATTCTTGTATTTTGTAAACGAGCTATTTCAAACCCAAATTTTGAAAGAGTATAACTAACTAATTCTCTTATAAGTGGCGCTGTTAAAATTTTAAGGTTAGATGACGCGATAAAACGGAATACATCAAGCGTCACTTTTTCAGCATCCTTTTCAGAAAGACTTGTTTCTTTAATAAGCCTATCATAGATGCGATTAGGTTCGAATTTGTTCTTCTTTACAATTCCCTCTTTTTTATCTTTATAGAGAACTTCAGGTAACGATTGAATTATTTTTTCATCAAACATTTGAGAACCCTTAATTTTGATTTTAATGATTAAATTATAAAAAGAAATGCTTTTCATTAAATACTATTATTAATTTTTTATTAATTCTGTTTACATGTTAATTAGAAGATTTACATAACAGATAGCGATTTTGTACTTCTTTTTATAATCGTTTTTGAGTAAAACTGAATAATAAAACTTGAATAAATTTATATGAGGATTTCGTTTTGTATTAGTATATTTATATAATATATTATTTTAAATGGTTTTATAAGAAATTAAGATTAAAATAGGTTTATGATTATATTTAGAAGCAGAGTCTTTTTAGCTAACTTCTTTTAAATCTTAGACAGTAACAAAGATTGTCGTAGGATTATGTCAGAACAGAAAAACAATATTATTAAATCAATCGTTTTAAGTTTATTTGACGACGATGGACCCACACCTAAGATTTACTGGCCTACAACAATGGATGAATCGTCACGCTTGTTAATAGCGATGAAAACGATTTCACTATTAATGGGGGATTCTGTTTACCAAAATGGAAATTCTTCAGATAGCGTTAATTATTTCGGGATATTACCTTTTCCAGACTTAAAACTGAACGGGTTGACGTACTTCTTCTTAATTCTTGATCCGAGTGCCAGAGGCAACGCTAAAGCAGCAACGATTACCGTTCTAATAAATGAAGATGATAGAGTCTTTTTCTACGAAAATATGAAATATTTAAGAGTCATGATAGATAAATTTGCGTCAAAAGTTCAATTAGCTAAAACTTTAGAAGAAAACAAAAAAATTATGGACGAATTAAAAGAAGAATTATTCAATTTTACTAGTGAAATAAAGGATCCTTTCTCCTTAAAGAGACAAATCAAAATTCTTATGACAGGATTGGATCGAGCCGGAAAAACGAGTTTTTTGCATGCCGTTAAGCAAAGATATTCTGAGATAATCAAAACTCTTCCAACTAAGGGAGTTGCTCGAAGTGAAGAAAAAATATTCGAAGAACAAAATTCTATTGTCTCAATCTGGGATTTGGGAGGGCAAAAAAAGTATAGAGATATATTTCTTGAACAAAGAAAAGTTTACCTCTATAATGTTGATCTACTTTTTTATTTTATCGATATTCAGGATTCAGAAAGAATTCCAGAAGCAATTGAATTATTTGGAACTGTAATTAAATCTCTTATCGAATTGGAAGAATTTCCCCCTATAGTTGTCTGTCTGAGTAAGTTCGATCCTGATATTAAAAACGCGAAGGATATTAGAAAAAATATTAAAATTGTAAATGAAAACATAAAGGAACTCTCTGATAGGTTTTTTGTGAAGATTTTCCAGACTTCTATCTTTGATCATTGGTCATTAATATCAGCTTATTCATACGGTTTATCGCAATTAAGTCCAAATAGAGAGTTATTCGAAAACCAATTGAAGCATTACGCTAAGAAAATAAGTTCCGATGCAATCCTTTTACTCAACGAAAATGGAATTATCCTCTCTAATTTCTCTAAACCCGGTATTTCTGAAAAAGTTTTTGAAATATCCGCCCCTCACTTCCAAACATTATATAAAACGTTTAAAGAGTTTAAATTGTTAAAGCAAGATTTTTTAATTTCTTCTGGAATAAGTTCCGAATCAAAAAAAATAATATTTAAAAAAATACCAGTTGAGAAATATAACCTTTACCTACTTTTGTTCATGGAAAAAGAGCTAAATATAGATAAAATAGATAAAAATTTACCTAAATTATCTAAAAACTTGAACGATTTAATCCAGACTTATATATAATCCAGTTTAAAATAAATGGAACAATTTTAATGGTTTGAAAATTGTTCATATTGCTTTCTTTTTTTCCTATTCGATCTAATCAATAGAGCAACAACGACTATTACTATCCCAACAATCGATCCTATAACAATGATAACAATTATCTCTGTAATATTTATATCAGTGCTGATTACTTTTAAATTCAGATTATAATCATAATCAAATGTAGATGAGACATCATAAACAATGCAAGGATGAGGAAATTCACTATCATCAGGTAATCCAGGAATAGAAAACCAAGCTCCTATATTCAAATTTAAATGAAAATAATCGATATAATTAAAGTAGTCTCCAGTTTCATCCCAGGTTGGATCACAGGCTATCCATCCAATATTAGGCACGTAGTATTCAACCCACGCATGTCCCAAAAAGGTGCTTTGTCCATTTGATCTTGTATAAAAAGACCATTCTTGTCCGACCTGAGGTACTATAGTTGGATTAGTAGTTATAACGAATCCAGTAACCTTTCGTGCGGGGATTCCTTGACATCGTAAGAGTGTGATCATCAAACTGGAATATTCGCTACAATCACCCAATTGGTTATCATAAGCCCATTTCGCACCCATTTCTTGAGCTGGGAGACTGTCATCATATTCAAGATGATCGACGACCCAATCGTTGATTTTTTGAGCTTTAACCACAAGATTATCACTGGGATTTACAATGCTATAAGATGTAGCGTTTATATTAATGTCGTCCTTTTCATAATATACTTCAGAATTATTACAATACAACGAAAACATTTCATTAGATGTGTCGTATTCACCAATTTCAGAGGAATTTATATCATTAAAAAAAACTTCATTTAGTGTTATTTCGTATTGTTGGTTTAAAGTAATTGTATCACTAGGAGAAAGAGAACTTGCATTGAAAACATCATAGGTATTATTAAATTTATCACGATAAATGAATGGATCATTATCACTACCTATTATACTACTATATTGCAATTCGCTTTCTTGATACGGTCCCGAATATTGAGTTAAAGAGGAATTTGGTTGACGATCATTTAACCTTGAAAATTTAAACAAGTAATCTCCATTAGCTCCAGATGAATGGGTTAAAGTAAAATTAATTTCTACTTGATATGTGATACTTCTGTTGATCGAATAGTTAGATACGCCGTCACTAGAGCTAACTTCGAGTCCATTGGTAATATTTAATGGAAATAGGAAAATTAATACTAAAAATGCCAGTTTGAAGGCTTTCATGGTTGTTAAATAAATTATAAAATGTTTTGTATAGATTATAAAAATCTCTGTTTTTATTTCTTCTGGTATTTTTAATAAAGAAGAACATTATTAAGACAGAATTTTTATTAGGTTAGTAATTAAAATTTGTGTTAATACTAAGGGTAAAGTACTATTATCTACAAGATATTTCTCATTGATAGCGATAACGGAATCTCACTTCTAGAAGCTACTTTTAAAGAGTTAAAGAACGAAAACAATAGTAATAAAGTTATACCTGGATTTTTTAAAGAGCTAAATGAAATTATCGATAAAATTCAAGATGCGATGGTTAAGGGTAAAAATGGGGAGGATATGATTAGAATTGTCGAATCTGAAAATTCTACAATTATTATTATCTACCATCCTCCTTCGAGGATTTTATTTTGTTCTATTTCTGATGCTGACGATGATGTAGATAAGCTAATTGATGTAATAAACAAAATATCTAATAGATTCTGGAAAAAACATCAATCTGACATAAAATTATTTAGAACTACTTCTGAGAAATCGAGATTTCAAACAATTATAACGGACATAGAGAATATATGTCAAGGAGGAAGGGTTGCAGAAGTCTTTCCAAGATTGCTTATTGGCGAGAATGTATTAAAAACTAAAATTTTTTCAATGGGGATAATTAACAAAGAGGATCTTCAAGTTGCATTGAAATGTTCTGGTAAAACCTCACCCTTAAGAATAGCAAGGGAGTTATCTAAATCTCGGAACGATGTAAATAACATTTTAA